>NZ_CP096361.1:0-89183 GCF_033688165.1 Providencia sp. PROV048
TCAAATTTACGGATCCATCTCTGTATTATAAGAGGTGCTTTATTGCTAAAATAGTTACAAGGGAAACAATGAGCACAGATAAAATAAATAAAAAGTCTATTTCCCCAAAGAAAAACATAGGCTTTACTGAAACTGAAAGAAAATTAGCGGCTATTTGTGATAAAACTTTTCTAAAGCTCTGGTCTTGGACCAGTTTATATAGTAATGAAGGTATCAAGCAAAATGGAAAAGGGAAGGAAATCTGCGATCTTCTGGTTTATTACAATAATACAGTCATTATTTTTTCGGATAAAGAAGTTAAATACACTGAAGATAGAGAAAAAAATATTCCTGAAGAGGATGGTACTTCTGTAGCTTGGAAGCGTTGGAAAAGAAGAGCAGTTGATAATTCAGTAAAGCAGATTGAAGGGGCAGAAAGTTGGATTCGCACACATTATGACCGAATTTATTTTACTGAACAATGTTTGTCGAGTGATAAATTTCCGTTTATAAATAGCGAAAGCATCAATCAACTAAATGTCTATCGTGTTGCCATCGCTAACGGCTGCCAATATCCGCTTTATCTAGGTAATGGTATTCATGATGGTATCATCACTAACTGTAGAGATCGTCATGGTAACTATATACACGTTTTTGATAGCTCAACCATTGAAGCTCTAACACAAGAGCTAAGTACCGTAAATGAATTCGTAGGATACCTAGAGGAAAAAGAACGCGCAGCACGAGAAGGATTTTTTACCAACTATGATAAGTTGATAGAACTTGATTTGTTAGCGACATATATCCTAAGCCCATCCATAAGTAGGGATGCAGGTTTATACTTTAAGGAAGAAGGGTTTAAAATTGAGAGGTTTAATGAGCTTAACAAGGCTAGTGATTACTTAAATGGAAAGCAGGAAGATCGGGTTTCACTTATTTTTGATGATTTAATTGAGTATATCTCTGATCAATTTGTAAGAGGAGAAGTTATCTGTACAGGTTTAACTAAGTTCGAAGCAAACCAAAAAGTATTGGAGGTTCTATGTGATTTTGATCGGTTAAGTCGTAGAGAACTTTCCAAAAGTATTATTGCTAAGTTCAAAGAAACTTTAGGGCGGGCTATTAGTAGTCGGGCTATTTTATTGGGAGAGGATGACTCATCTTATACTCGTAATTCCATTTTTGCCGTTGTTATTTTCCCAAAGGCAGTATGTAAAAAAATGAGTAAAGTAGAATATGAGGAGGAAAGACGTTTGATTGCCCAAGCCTACGCTATTTATTATCAACAGAAGACATCAATGAACAGAGATATTGTAGTGGCTGTGTTTGATAATATTTCAGAACCTCCAGTGATGTGGAACACAAACTATAGAAGCTTTATGGCTAGAGTATATAAAAAAGACTTCGCGCTGGTTTATCGTGAGAAGAGAAATGTTACTGAGCAAGAAATTGACTTATTTCATGAAATGCAAAATAAATGGGGTATATTAAAATCCTCCCCAATAAATAGTTTTCGAGGCAGGGCTTATCAGTTTCATGACTAATTAATATTCATAATGGAAATTAAATTTTTGAGATTTATTGTAAGGCATGGATTAATAAAAACCTGAGCGTCTCATTTAAAATGAACTGCAACCTGTATGTTAACACGGAAAAATGTAAGCAACGTCCGCTCCTGGCTGTGAGTTCAACCGGTGGATGCAACACACAGCACAAACCTGCCACCTAGTAATATTAGGTGTTTTTCACCTCTCTAGAGAAAGTGTATTTCATAATACATCTCAGATATGCAATAACTCATTGGTGTAATTTAGGTATACCTTTTCAACACCATCCAATTCTGGTACTGTTTAACCTATTAATTACCACTTAAATAGAACTGGTTCTCTATAATGACCTCAGCAGTACAAAATCGCTTTGTTAGAGCTTACCTTCGAGCATCAACATCAGAACAAGATGCAACTCGAGCTCAAAACTCAATGGAAGCATTCGCTAAAGAACGAAGGCTGTCAATTTGTAATTACTACATTGAAAATGAATCAGGTTCACGTTTAGATCGCCCAGAGTTGTTTCGGCTTCTTAAGGATTGTCAAACTCAAGATATTTTATTAATTGAAGATGTTGACCGGCTCTCTAGGTTAACTATGGATGATTGGAATAAATTGAAAAAAATGATCCACCAAAAAGATATCCGTGTCATGGCTATTAATGTACCGACAACTTGGCTATCTGCAAATATGAATGATTTTGATAGTCGAATGTTTGCCGCTATTAACGATATGTTACTTGATATGTTAGCCGCAGTTGCACGACGTGATTATGAGCAACGTCGTGAAAGACAAAAACAGGGAATAGAAAAAGCTAAAAAAGAAGGAAAATATAAAGGTCGTCAGGTAAATCAAAATCGATATGATGCAATCAACCGTTTACTCGATAGCGGCCACTCATGGAGCCAAGTTCAAAAAGTTTTAGGCTGTAGCAGAGGTACTATAAGTCGAGCAATTAAACAGTCTATTTAAAGAAAGTAAAAATTGAATTTATAATGAGCATAAACGTATGCCAATACATTGAATTGGTATAATCATCATTTAGGTATTTTAAAAAGAAAGGGGTTTAAAATGAGTATTTTCAGTAAAATCAAAGAAATAGAAACAAAATATAGTATAAAAATACACGAAGGCGAAAATTTTAAGCAAGCGTTGTATAATGGGCATATAAGTGATAGTGATGATTATCTAATTGATAAAATTGAACTAGCAGCAAAGCATTACCCAAATTTAGATCTTGCTTTGTCTACATACGAATCTGACAATTCATCACCTAGGCAATTTTGTTATACTATTGTCATTCCTGTTGTATAAAAAAACACCAAATTAATGGTATCGGAATTTACGGTGATTCCGGCGTGGAACCCAAATAAGATGTACATCGCAATATGAAATCAATATCTAGTCTTAACCCATTGGATTATATGAGCTTACAAGGTGTAGTCGGACAAACCGTTGTTTAAATCAAAATACCCCTTATTGAAACTTAATTACGGCATCGAAGTATTTTGTAACAAAAAACCCGCATTTGCGGGCTTTTTGTTACAAGCTCAATAGGGATGTTATACTAAATTTTTTGACATTTTTTATTATCGGGTGAGCAGCGTAATCCGCGACATATCTTGCAGTAGGATTGAGGAATTTTTTCTCCATTTTGAACTATACGAAACCCAAAAACTTCTTCGATTTCATTGATGCTATCGGCTGTCACTTCACAACAAGGACACTCAGCATATATTTCGTAAGCCATTTAATTCTCCTGTAATTAACTATCTTTATTTTTTCTATCATTCTGCCATTAATTTTTTTTAATACTTTCGAAACTTGCTTAAAGGGGTTTCGCTCCCATTTCATCGAAAAGTCCAAGTTTAGCTCATAGCCCTTTGATATCAAGGGCTATAGGCGATGTTCCATGCAGTAATATTAAATAGTTATTTTAATTTTTAAATGGTTTATCGACTTGATACAAGTCAGAGATAAACATCGCATCGCCATCAATATCATAAAAATGCGTTTTGATGGAAAATGGCGTAAAACTTTGCTGATCATAAAAGAAGTTATTTCGAATAAACACCTTATCCATCTGTGCATTAATATGCAATGCGAGTGCATTTTTAGATTCTGTATCTAGAGTTTCAGCCTTTTTAAATTTAGCGATATCATCTGCCAATTGCATATCTAGGGTAAGCATAAATGTATTATTTAATACTTGAAAGGTTATCGGATCTAAATAAGGCTGATAACCCCATTCGATAAAGTGATGATATAACTGTAATGTATGCTGGTTAAATAACCTGATACTATTCATTTCGTACAAATTTTCGATCCGTCCAGCCCCGATAATTTCATTATTTTTAAGGCTTAACGATAGCTCCGTGGATTTACCTTCTAGAATAACAAAAGCAAAAAAATCATGCGTCAAGATCGAATGCAAATCATCAAGTTCCGTAAAGACTTCATGTTTTTTATGTGTCCATAATTTTTCAGCAAGATGACATACAGAGAGCCACACCGCATCTTCATGTTTTTTGAAGTCAAATACATTTCCTTCTGTATCGTTTGACGTTGCGGTGTTTCGCCGTGCACTGTCCACTAAATCCGAGTAGGACTTATAGCCTATTGATAAACTGAGTGCATCGCGGATCGTCCGCGATAAATAGGGCTGCTTAGGAAAAAGAGGTTTAATCACGTCATAGACAAAAGAGTGTAAGACCTCAAAAGAGGAAAGCATCGATGACGTCATCGCCATTTTAACGGGATTAATGGGCGTCAGAAATTGAGTTGTATTCATACTATATACCTTATTTTTAATGAAGGTAATCAGGAACCGTCTACGCCAGCCTATACCTTCAAAAAATAAAGTAAGGGAGGTTTAAAATAAAAATCAGTGCGATGGCCGTAGAGCTCATGCCCTTATACTAAATCAAATTTTCGCACTCAGGGCAACCCCTATTTTTCAGCCCTAAATTTTCCTCTGGTGATCGGTCAGAGTGATTCGCTATTTTTTTAACCACACCCTCACGTCGTAAATTCCCCTACCAATTGCACATTTGCCGTCAATAGCGGGTAAAACGCAATTCTCATTCCTGCCTTGCGTATCAAAAGGATGCCGAAAACCCCACATCTAGTGATAATGAAGTTCAAACACCCCAATATGCAGCAAAAGTAGTAAATTGCACACTCTAGCGGTAAAACGCAAAATGACTAAAATCCTCCACACCCCCGAAAAAAATCGACCGCACAGAAGGCCTGCTACGATGAAAAAAGAGTATAGGTAAAGCAATCGGCTGGCTAAAAGAAAAAATCACGTAAAATGGCGTAGAATTGGAATTTGGCGGAGGGCAAAAAGTGACACGCTAGAGAAGTGTCACTCACAGAGGAAATGCATTCTTTAGAAAAAAGCGATAAATCAATTCGTTTACTGGGATTGGGGAGGCGTTAATAGCGTTAAGCAACGGTCGAGGATAACGGGATTATTGAGGATCAGGATTTTTTGGGGTTCCACGCCTGAACCACTGATTTTTCCGATACCTAGTATCAGTTAGGGTTGTCACAAAAACGGACGATTGATTGGCAATTGTTAAACTACAATTTTAACGATTTAAAATCGTCACATACCCACTAGTCAGCTACTTTATATAAAGGTGATAATTGCATTTTTTTATGTAACTCTTCATTCCAAAGACTAACAATCCATATTTTTTCACGGTCATTTTGACGTTTAATAGAGTTAACTATATTACATAAAGCCATATGGCAAATTTTATATTCTTCTGTAGATAAAGATGTGAAATCGACAGTTAGATCATAATCGAAGGAATCAAATATCTTATCGATAATATATGCATGTGATTGCAGCTCTTTTTTTAACTCATCCGATAATATTGTTAAGGACGGAGTTCCTAAGCCTACAGACAAACCACTACCCAAGTAATACATACCAGCCATATATCACCTCATTAATACAATTTAATTTTTTTCTTGGGTTGATAAAGTATTTATATGTTCTTATAATTTTGCTTGATTTTGAGAATTCAATATTCTCATATCAATAGCTACTATGTCAGCTTTTGCTAAATGAACTCGGATTTGTTCCACTTAGGTAATTTTTGCAACAAGCCCCTCGAATATCCCTTCAAAGTCTTTAGCCGCTAAATTGGAAAGTTTATACATTATGAGCGTTCTTCACTTTCTTAGCGCTGAGTTAAAAATGCGCAAATTTATTATTTGCAACAAGCCCATATTTCTTACTCCTCGCTTTATGACAAATTTGTAATCATTTTTTAATCAATGACCCATAGTTATAATGGTAGTATTAATATAAATAAACTGATAGAGAGTAAATTTGTTATGAAAAAATTAATATTAGTAATCTTAACTAGTGCGTTATGTATGACAGCTGCAGCTTCTTATGCAGACAGCATGGCTAAGGACAGCATGGCTAAGGACAGCATGGCTAAGGACAGCATGGCTAAGGACAGCATGGCTAAGGACAGCATGGCTAAGGACAGCATGGCTAAGGACAGCATGGCTAAAGACGGCATGGCTAAAGACAGCATGGCTAAAGACAGCATGGCTAAAGACAGCATGGCTAAAGACAGCATGGCTAAAGACAGCATGGCTAAAGACAGCATGGCTAAAGACAGCATGGCTAAAGACAGCATGGCTAAAGACAGCATGGCTAAAGACAGCATGGCTAAAGACAGCATGGCTAAAGACAGCATGGCTAAAGACAGCATGGCTAAAGACAGCATGGCTAAAGACAGCATGGCTAAAGATGATAAAATGTAATGCTGTATTAATAAATAATAGCTAAATATTCATATAAGTACCTTTTTTAGGTTATCTTTCTGATAAAACTAGAAAGGGTACTTTAATCTTCAGCATGAAGATAATTCTATTAAAATATTTGTCAACTTACTTTTCAAACTCGTCAAAATAAAAGTGCTTTAACGGCTCCATTTGTTGATGAAGAATTCGGATAACAAAAATATCATCGGTTCTATATCGGTAAAAAATTGCATGCTTAGAGTGGTTATGACGCCTAACCCCAACTGCAATTTCTGTACACTCGATTCCTATCAATGGATTGCTGCTAATCACTTCTAATACATCGTGTAAATTTTTGGTGTATTCATCCGCTTTCCTAACACCAAAATTCACGAGGGTATACTCGAATATCCCTTCAAAGTCTTTAGCCGCTAAATTGGAAAGTTTATACATTATGAGCATTCTTCACTTTCTTAGCGATATCTTGGAGCGTTAACGACGACTCACCACTTTGCTCACCGGCATCAATTAACATCTTCAATGCTGCTGTTTGTTTTTCTTGGACCTCAAGTAAACGTAGAGCAGAGCGAACGACTTCACTTGTTGAGCCATATCTTCCAGACGAAATGAGTTGATTAACAAACTCATCCAGTTGAGCTCCGATTGTTACACTTGTTGTACGAGCCATAAAATTACCTTTGTGTTAATTATTAACACAAAAATTTTAGTTGACCCATTTTATAAAATCAAGTCAATTCAATCTATAGCTTTAGGGTATACCCCAGAGCGATAACCTAAAATGCATCAAATCACTATCAATGCAATAACCTATATGCGATACTTTTTATGGGATAACTTAAATGCGATAGATAGGTGAAAAAATGTTCATCCGTGCTTACCTTCGAGCCTCCTCTGAAGATCAATATGCAGATAGAGCAAAAAAGATGCTCAATGATTTTGTTGAAGAACGAGGTGGACGAATTGCGAATTATTATCGCGAACACATCAGCGGAACAAAATTAGAACGCCCCGAACTCTCTCGTTTACTCAGTGACAGTCAACAGGGTGATATTTTGCTCGTTGAACAAATTGACCGACTGACCCGATTAAATAACGCAGATTGGTTAAAACTGAAAAAACAAATTGAGCACCATGAGTTACGCATTGTGAGTTTAGATATTCCGACATCTTGGCAAGCTCTAAATAATCAAGATCTGACACAGAATGATCCTATCACTCAAGCCGTCCTTTCGGCCATTAACACCATGTTAATTGATCTAATGGCCGCCATGTCCCACAAAGATTGGATTAGCCGCCGGGAACGCCAAAAACAAGGTATTGAACGTGCACAATCATTAGGTAAATACAAAGGGAAGCAACCCGATAGAGAACGCCATGATAAGGTAATTTATTATCGAAAAATCAAAGGACTCAGTATTCGAGAAACCGCGGAAGCGACTGGCTATAGTCGTTCTCAAGTGTGCCGTATTCAGTTAAATGACAAACAGAAATCATAAAGACAATTTATTTCATTTTCTGTTATTGGTGAGGGGGTTCGCAGCACATAAGATACTGCGAACAGAAAAATATCACTGCAAGGAAATCAGATCTTCACGGCTTAAACCGGTACTTTCAATAATCAGTTCAAGGCTGACACCATTTTTCAAGAGATTACGCGCCATCATAATCTGCGCTTCACGCATCCCTTCTTCACGGCCTTCTTCACGGCCTTTTTCCCAGCCGATTTTTTCGCCTTTATCTTGTAAGCGTTGTGCAATGTTCACAATGACCTCCTGATGCTTATCTGCCTGTTCACTCAATTGCTGGACAATATGTTCAAAGTTCGGCGAATCCAGCGCAATGAACAGGTAATTGAGGATAGTGATGATGTCGTTATCACTATTATACTGTTGATTCAATGCTTGTGCCAATAACGGGATAACTCGGTCAAATTCATCCCGCAAATATTTGTGCTTCATCGCCAGCTCCATCACGGCCACTTTGCGATGATTCACCAGCTCATTATCATCAATCACCGTCACATCGACCAACGGGAACGGTTGGGTATACAACGTATTGGCGATATCGGGTAACGGAAAACAATCGGTCCACAACTGGGAATACGGATAGGGTGAGCGGCCACCGTGATAAAACAGCACCGGAACCACCAACGGCAGCGTTTTATTCCCTTGCTGAAGGTGTTGATTCATGGCTAAAAACGCATAATGCATCAATCGCCACGCCATCAGCTTATCCGGCGTCGATTGATGCTCGACCAACAGGTAGATATACCCTTCACCTTCAGTGGTTTGTACCGAGTAAAGCACATCCGATAAGCGGGAGCGTAATTGCTTATCAATAAACGAAGAATTGGTCAGTGACAAGGTACTAAAATCACACAGCGCTTTGATGTGCTCCGGCAAATGTATCTCAAAAAAGTCCTTAGCACTGTCAACTTGCGTCATAAAGCCTTTGAAAGCGGCATCATGGGCTGTCGGGGTCTGTTTGGGTTTCATCAATCCGCCTTTCACACGTCACATCTTAAGTGGCTAGGATACTCAAAATGACGACGCTTGTCCGCTTTTTGACGTCGAGGTATGTTCGTTGGCCACTTGTCCAATACGCACGACTTCAGACACAAGGTGATTCACGCGCCAAAGGAGTTTTACGATGAGCAAACGCATGACTGAAAGCCAGATTGTGGCGATTTTAAAAGAAGCCGAAGCGGGTATGCCGGTGAAAGATATTTGTCGTAAGTACGGCATCAGTAATTCAACGTTTTATAAATGGCGCGAAAAATACGGCGGTATGGAAGCGTCTGATGTGCGCCGCTTGAAAGAGCTTGAAGAAGAGAACCGTCGACGTAAGCAGATGTATGCTGAGTTGAGTCTCAAGTCACAGATGCAAGAAGACATCATAAAAAAGCTCTAGCGCCTGTGGCAGAACGGAAAGTCTGGGCACACGAGTTACAGGTGCAGTATAACGCAAGCGTAGTGAAGTGCTGTCATGTGGTTGGTATCAGTCGTACCGCTTACTATTACGAGCCAAAGCTGACCGATGATGACGAAATCATTGATGCCTTGAATGCTTTAATCGACAAGCATTATCGGTGGGGGTTCCCGAAGTGCTTTAAACGCCTTCGAAAGCTAGGCCACAGTTGGAACCACAAACGTGTTTATCGCGTTTATAAGGAGCTAAAACTGAACCTACGACGCAAAGGCAAAAAGCGACTGCCCAACCGTAACCCAGAGCCGTTAGCTGCACCGAATGCATTGGGAAAATCTTGGTCAATGGACTTTATGAGTGACAGCTTGCACAACAAAGTCAGGTTCCGCACATTTAACGTTATTGATGACTTTAATCGCGAAGTTTTAGGTATTGATATTGCGACCAGCATGCCGTCATTGCGTGTCATACGCTATCTTGACCAACTTGCTGAGTGGCACGGTTACCCTGAGAAAATTCGGGTTGATAATGGCAGCGAATTCACCTCGGAAGTGTTTGTAAATTGGGCAAAAGCACATGACATTATGATTGATTACATTAAACCCGGTTGCCCATATCAAAACGCATACATTGAACGATTTAACCGAACTTATCGCGATGATGTACTCAATTGCTACATTTTCAACAACCTGAACGAAGTGAAGCAAATAACCGAAGACTGGATTGAGCTATACAACAACGAACGGCCGCACGATTCACTCAATGACATGACGCCATTTGAGTACCGAAGTGCGGCATAAATATTCTACGAGATGACTGTGTTATAAATGGGGTATTTACATCGTGTAAATACCCCACACTTTTTTACGTTCCAAAAATTTAAAATAAAGCAATACTAGAGATTTACCCTCCTTCATTTTTATTTTCAAACTCCTTTTTAAACAATAAAACTTCACTCATTTTTACTTTTCCATGACGATTTCTTTTTGGGAGTTTCAATCCATCTAAATCACCAGTGGTTCGGTATAACATAGCCAAATATTCAGGTTTAATTCCTATATGGGGTTGTGTGCCCATTTCATCGAAAAGTCCAAAGTTTGCTTGTAGCCCTTTGATATCAAGGACTACAGCCGATATATAGTTTAATAATATTAATAGACTATGCCGCTAAGCTTAACGACTCTTCTGAAATAAGAGGATCTAAATTCTCCAGTAATCTTTCCAGTACAATATTATCTTTTTTAAGGCCAAAGGTGTAATTACCGGCCAGCTGTATATGCTGCCATGCGACAGGTGATAACTCAGCTATCATATTCACCGCTTCTTGATTATTTTCACGCGCAAATTTTTCAATCAAACTGGATAATAATGCAGAATTATAATAAATAATGCAGTTAGCAATGATACGAGCACAATCATTCCATTGTTCTATCTGGTAATCATCGCCACCTCTGAATTGATTACCATTAATTGACGCAATTGCACGCCGTAATTGATGGTAAGCCTCACCCCGATTAAGTGCTTGTTGGACAAACTGCCTGAGCATTTTGTCATCAACATAATCGAGAACGTATAAACACTTAATTATTCGGTCATATTCACGAAGAGCCGCTAAGGTGCGATTGTTTTTCTTACTGTTAGAAAGCTTAGTAATCACCGTGCTTTGTGTCGTCGTTTTACGGCTTAATGAACAAATTATCCATTGAATATTTTCCCACTCTTCTTGAATGAGTGATAAGTTGAGCGATTTTTTAAGTTTCAGGGAAAGGATTTCATCATACTCGATCTCAAACAATTCATTAAAAACGTGTTTAAATTTTGCATATCGCGGGGCAAACTGATACCCAAAGAGATCAAGGATAGCAAAGTTTACATTGTTAACGCCATGCGTGTCTGTTGCTAATGTTTTGGGCTGAATATGGCTGGTATTATTATAGAGTAAATCGAATGCGTGGTGAGCCTCATATTCATTGGCTGAAATCACTTTCGTATTTATTGGTACATGATTTGAAACTAATGTGAGTGCTGATACGCCTTTCCCTTTTCGGAAATATTTAGCAGAAAAACGGGCTTTAAATGTATTGATTCGGCAACCATGTTTTTGGCCATCAATACTACCAAATGGGGCACTTTCGTTAATCGTATAATATTTGAAAATGGGGAGTTTTGCTAAAGCATCAGCTATCATATCATTAGCTTCACTCGTTGTTTCAGGCCTAATATAACCATCATTGACGGCTCTAAGCACACCGATGGCTCTATCTGATATTGATGACATATGATGAACACCATAGTTTGAGCCATTTCCAAATATGCAAGCGAGTAAATCGCCCTCTTTGGCCTTAGTGTTTTTCTTTTTTGATGCGATATTTTTAAATGCATCTAAGTAACCCGTTTTTTGATGAACATAGTCCATAATTTCAATGATCCCCATATGTTGGAGCTGGTTATATATGGGATTATCAATGTCATCTTTCCAGCGTTTATTCGCCAGTTTCCATGTTAACTGATTTGAACGCGGTTGAAGTGTCACGAAATCATTGGCTCCATCATGGATATTGCGACCAATTCGCTCCATTTGGTCTCTCAGTTTTTGCGTTAATTCCGAAAGCGTTTGTTGTATCGGTGTATTGAGCCGAGTTAATCCTGTTTTTTGAATGATGACATGGCTTTTTTTCCACTCGGTGGCTGAAATCAGATCATCGTCTAAACGCTTGTTGCTGGCGCTTTCATTGATGTAAATATTGTTACTCTCAATCATCCGAGCCACTTTTTGGTATAAATAGTATTCAAATCGTTGAGTATTAACCTGTTCATCTATCAGGATAAAAGGTTTATCGTTTTTTAACAGTAACCGCTGATCGACGGTAGAAATGTGCTTATCTTTTTGAAGTTCTGATTTTGCTGTTAATAATTGGGAAGATAGTAGTTGTAATCCTGGTTCGCACTCGATATCAATCGCGAGAAAGAGTGACCTCATTGTATTCGCAATTTTTCTGTATTGTGTATCAATGTATAGCCACTCATAATGGGTTTTATCAAAACTATTCTTATTAAGATGTTGACTTATTAACTGAATTTCATCTTTAGACATCATTGCAAATGCATTTTGGCGAATATCACCAAATTGCGTATTGTCACTGACGTTTTCATCAACAAAGAGGTGTAAAATATTACCCGCATGCATTAACTTTTCACGAATAATTTCCAGTTCTTCTGCAATGCGTAACTTAGCTAAAGCACTCGCAGCTTCCCTTTGCTTTCTCGTCACATATAAAAAAGCTGTTACCAATTTATCATTAGTTTCTTGGTAGCGAAAAAATAGATAACAAACCAGATATAACATGCCTTGCCATTCGGGAAATCGACGAATTTTATAAATCGATTGATGTTGAATAATCGATGCATAATAGCTTAAATTACCTAATGATAATCCCAATTCACCAACAAGACGTTTTACGTCGGGATAAACACTTTTTATGGCATTATGCGTTTCAATTTCACTTGCGAGCTCTGTCGGTGTAAAATCTTTAGCTGCGCCTTGTTGGCCAGATAGACTATTTAAAACCCCTTTTGTATGCAGTATCTTCTTTAATTTTTTATGTATTATTGGTGGCACGCTATTTGAAAGGATCAACTCGGTACGATGCCTCTCATTAGCTAAAACCGTGGTGATCATATTTTGCAAAGTGGAATAACCCACTAATCCAATTCTGTTTTGACCTAAAAAAGCGAGGCATTCATCAAAAATATATTTGGGGTATGTACAGATTGTTGCGACATCACCCAAACGCTCTATCAAGGCTTGTTTATCTTGTCTTAATAACCGCGAAAAACCCAGTATTTCATGCATTTTAGCGATCAATGTTGCTCGAGTACTTTTAGCAATAAAGGGGTATTTCGGCTTTCTATTTGGAAAATGTGTCGCATAAATATAGTCGACATCTTGTTTAACCTCTCGTAGTTTAAATTGAGCGACAACAGGCTTCGCGCGAAAATAACCAATCAGAAGAATTAAATATATTTTCGTTTCAATTTTTCCCATTTTAGTGAGGATTTTTTTTATACTCGGATCTAATGAAAAATATTCTTCACGCTCAATTTGATTAAATATTGGACGAGAATAGAGCTCATGAATCTCCTGTTCTGTCAAAATTTGAATACGGCCTGATTTAATCTCTTTCATTGTGGTTATGTTATATCCTCTAAAAATAAACAACATCATATAATGGACGCGCGCGTAATCGATATAAAAGTGCAATTTAAGTCTACCTTAACTACACTAGGTAAACTCTAGTGTAATAAGTATAAAAAATAGATGTATAATGCACTACTATAACAACACCAATGTATAGTGCACCGATGAAGACAAATATACGAATTTATGGGTATCTTCGCGCATCAACGCATGAGCAAGATGCGTCTAGAGCAAAAAAAGAACTACTTAGGTTTGTGGAAGGAATGGGGCTGCAAATTGCCTGCTGGTTTGAGGAGAATGAGTCGGGTGCTCAACTTCACCGACCAGAACTCTTCCGCTTGCTCAATGTGGCCATGGCAGGTGATATTATCTTAGTTGAACAAGTGGATAGAATTAGCCGCTTGAATACGGATGACTGGGAAAAATTAAAATATCTCATTGGACATAAAGGGCTAAAGATTGTGTCTTTAGATCTTCCAACCAGTTATCAATTTATGAGTAGCACTGATGCGTTTACAGAACGAATGCTCGCGGCTCTTAACGGTATGATGTTAGACATGCTGGCTGCAATTGCGAGAAAGGATTATGAGGATAGACGCCGTCGCCAAGCCCAAGGAGTGCAAAAAGCCAAACAAGAAGGAAAATATAAAGGTCGCCCGATCAATAAAATATTACACCAAAATATTAAAGGCTTGCTGATGGAAGGGAAAAGCTATAGTCAGATAGAAAACCTGATAGGTTGTTCAAGACATACGATTTCAAAGGTATCAAAATCGATGAAAGCAGCGAAATAAATGACTTATCCATAGTTATGATATCAATGTGTTACGAGCAAAATTTGGGCTTTTCGATGAAGTGGGCTAGCCCCCCTAAAAGAGCCCATAGTAAACATAAACTTCAAAAAAGCTTGATTTGTGGGCACATCAGGCACACAATAAAAGAGTGATAACACATGAGGATAATAATATGATTTCTGATACGACTGTTAAAGCTAGAATTTCTCAAGATGTCAAAGAACGAGCTGTATCTGCACTTGCAAAGATGGGCTTAAATACATCTGATCTTATCCGTATGGTTATGATTCGTGTTGCCGATGAAGGAAAACTACCATTTGATATCAAAACACCAAATGTTGTGACTAAAGAGGCAATTGAAGAATTAGAAAAAGGGAATGGAAAAGCATTTTCTTCAACCAATGCACTTTTCGATGATTTGGGGATCTGATGCTAACTCCTATTCGTTCTAGTGCTTTTAAGGCGGATGTTAAGCGACAAAAAAAAAGAGGGAAGGATTTAAACAAGCTAAAAGTATTAATTGAGTTACTAATAAAGGAAGAACAGATCCCTGCGGACTATGTAGACCACCCTTTAACAGGTAATTGGCGAGGATATAGAGATGCTCATATTGAAGGCGATTGGCTACTAATTTATAAAATTACTGGTCAAGAATTAAAGTTAGCGAGAACGGGTTCTCACCAAGATATTTTTAGCCAATATTAATCTACTTAACGGGGCATGAAGCACTCGTGTATAGGAAGTTACTGTAGTTCGACTATGGTTATGGGGTTCTACGCCGCGCCGGAATTTCCGGTCTACTATTTTAGCGGTCTTTCGGAACCTCGATAACACCATCAGCAATCCCCTGAGCCAGTCGCTCCATCCATTTCGCAAACCAAAAATATCCTGAATATTGCTGACAGAAGTAGTTCATCTGTACCTTTGATGTGCTGTCCATCACCAGCTTAACGTAGGATAATTTCCGTTTCCCAAGCGAACCCCTACTTATTTACCCTGCTTAGTGCTTCACTCCTCTGTCGATTTTTGCAACGTAATTAGAGTCGTATGCCCTCCAACAGAATGTTCTACAAAACCACCTTTGTCGAGATCATTAGTAGAATGGAACATATGTTCAATCTCAGAAACTTGGAGCTTAAATTTACCGCCTAAAGGATGAATAATCGTCTCAGCCAATGAAGCTAATTTGGGAAGGCTATTAGGGTTGACATGATCACCGACATGCAATGACATAAAAGGCTCAAAACTTTCAAAAATTTCTTCATGGTAAATATCACAACTACGATCATAAATCTGAAAAATTAGAAGATAGCGCATACAAACCTCATGAAAAAGTTAAGTAAGGTAAGAATACGCTAAGATAACAAAACTAAGGAAGAAGAAAAAGATTTTCAGGCTGGGCGTTTCAGGCAGCTTTTCCATCCCATTGCGCCATCTTGAGCGCTACTAAAGCCGCAAACGTAAATTTACCCAGCCAACGATTTTTTTCTTCAAAGGTAATTGAGGGATTGGGTGTCTTTGTCATACGGTTAGTGATTGGGGTTCCACGCCGGAACCGCCGAAAAATCCGACACCATTAATTTGATGTTTTTTTTATGCATATTTCTCATTGATGGGACCTTAATCGGGGTTTGAAGCCTAACCGTGCGGAAACGTACGTTAAGGAAGTAACTATATGATTTTAAGTCTATAAAGCCGTTATGTTGTCGAATAGATTTACTTTGATTACCGAGTTTATTAACGTCGGAAGTGTCTGAAACTGATGGATACTGCCATCAATGAAAAGAGTAAACAAAACCCTCGTTTTCTTTACTCGCCAAACCCGCTAAAAAAATAAACTTAGCGTACGATCTCGTACGGTTAGGCTTCAAACCCCTCATAACGCAGAATCGATTTTCTGTCCGTTTTTCGACTCTCAATGTTCGAGTGAAGTCTAATTTGCATTTTCACACTCTATCTAGATGTATTTAATCGCACGATTTCAATGAATTAGTGGACACATTGACTATAAATAAAAAATCACATTCCTTTTCGTCCAGGTCATCATGTCAGTCAAATCACGAAAAATGTTAACCCTATTCACCAAACGGGCATGGGATTAAACAAAATTGACACTCATTAATGTCTAAGTGACAAACAATTCAGGGGGCAGTGACAGGGTAGCTGCGATAACTGCCAACCATTCGGAAAACGTACACTAATTAGCGTACGTTTTCGTTCCATTGGCCCTCAGGAGCCAATGCAGCTCAATTTTACAAGGTTCATTAGGTGCGGATTCAGACGCCGTATAGATTCATGCAAGCCAACAATATCTTCAAAATCTGTGTTGCAAAAAAGGAGTGACCATAGATTCCTAGCCATGTACGGTAAAAATCCAACTCCATGTTATACTGTGCATTTTTAGATTAACATTGTATACCTTCAGTTAAGAAAGAGTTTTTCTAACACCATCTCACTTATTGGGATAAATAAAATTATGCTTAAACCTAACATATCAATTAGTTATATTTTATTTTCGATGTTTTTTTTTCCTTCAATAGTATTAAGTAAAAACACATCAATTATTGACTCTCAACTATTCGGTGACATCAGCAAGTACATAGATACACCAAAAGCCACCTATTATGCAGCACCATCAATTCAAGATTTGGTCAAAATTTGTAATAATGGAGCCCAAAAAGGTTCAAGCAACGAATACTCTCACTGTTTGGGATTTTTGGAAGCGGCGCAGCAGTACGTAACAAAAGGAACAGGGAACTGTCCATCCATCTCATTAAAAGATATTCTTGATAACATCAAATATCAGATTGATAAGTATGAAGAAATAAATACGACAAAGAGATGGGTTTATGACAATAAAAATAAAACAAAATTTGAAGTAACAAGCCTAAAACCAAATTATATTAATCCATGGCAACAACCAGCATTTCCATTTATTACTGATGCACTTATAGAACTAGGATGTAAAAAACCTTCGAATACAACACAATAAATTCTACATTATTCTATGCTATAAATAAATCAGAATGGGTTCTACGCAGGAATCCCATTCTATACCCACCACGGCATTTTAAGATGATCCGCTATTACGATTTTTTAGCCAATCGCAAACGTGAGCGTTTATTACCTAAAGTGTATGACGCTGTAGATATGATACATCCTAACGTGATAGCAACAACGTATAGTGTGGCAAATTTTCATCGAACTGACCACAAAGATGGTGCTGTTTGATTACTTCACTAAATTGTTTTCTCTCCCCAAGCACCCAAAACTCTACTGAGTTAACCTGTTTCCCCTCATCACTGAACCCCGCTATTAAAGCAGATCCGAGCTTGCATGCTAATATTATCAATAATATCGAAGAGTTTGCAGAGAGCATGAGGAATAGCTTAGGTGAAGTCGATGAAGAGGATATTAGTGCTTATGCACACAGTGTAGCCGACAGCATGGAAGAATTTCTACCTTTAACAGAGGATGAAATTAATAGCATTGAATTTATGAAATAAAGAAATTAAAAATAAGCTTAATATTCAGTTGATTAGTATGTTGAATATTAAGTTTTTAATTTTAACAAACCATTATAACGCTATGTTTTTAAAAGCGTTTTAAGAATCAATCAGACAAACCGTTCTTTAAGTCAAAACACCCCATTAAATGGTTATGGGCCAATCAGGTTGCTTTGAGAAAAAACAGTTGTTGATTTTGCCCCTCTTGATAAAGCAACGTATAGATGTTGTGCATTCATGTTATCAGCGTTAAGAATTAGTGAATGATCACACTCTAGCCCTTTCAGTAGCAGTGTCGATCCAATTGCGCGGCGAGATATTCGTCGATCGCCATGTAGCCTGAGTTGCTCACGAATTGATGAAGCGGCGTCCAATATGGTCTGGTCAGGCATAGAGCTTGAAAGTGAAATAGTGTCTTTCAGCGCTGAAAATGCAGCCTTGCGATAAACTTTAGCTCCTTGTTTAGACTCTAATTGCAGCAAAGCCGTCAGAATATTATTGCGAGAGCTATTCTGGAGAACATTGAGGAGAGCAGTCTCCAGTGAAGTGATAGGTATTCGACTTCTCCCTGCTTGAATAGTGCGTAATCTTTGTAGGGTCTGTGGCCTTTGCACATTGGTCATCATCTCACCCGAGTAGGTAAGAATGGCATCAACCAAATCTATGCCTTGCGCACTATCAAAAGAGCGAGCAGCATTAGCTACATCGTCGAGTTGCACTGGCTCAACGACATCAATATTCCTACTACTTTGAGCATATTTATGCCTAGATCTTGCATTTATTGAATCACCGATTACGAGCAAAGATTCATTTTGAGCTCTATTAAAAATATCATATTGAGCAGCTTGTTGAGCTTGTAAGTCAGTGCTTGCAACACCGGACAATGGCTTGTGGTGAACATAACCAGGGCATGTCGAAAGATCTATTTTATTACCTTGGATCAATATATTTCGGCAATCGAGTACCCACTGTCCAAGACCATGGGAACCAGCATTATTCCACCTCCATGGTACTGTTAATTCATGTATTTGAGGAAACCTTGCTTGAACCTCTGTGTTCCAGTCAGGCATCCTTCCTGCGAAGTTAAATATACACTGCATCGGATCGCCGAAAACTGTCGTCGGAATTAATGACGATAGCTCTGTTACTACCTGATGTTGCACCAAGTTACAGTCTTGGTACTCATCAACAAGTAGTCGTGAATATGATGCTCTTAGAATGTCGTTTACGTTCCCATTTTGGAGTAACGCAAGAACACTTCTTCTTAACTCTGGATAGAATGCCTTTGGATTTTCAGGAGAGGTTTGTATAGGACATGAAACAGGAAAGTTTTTTGCTAATTTCAAAGCCCAACCATCTATTGTTGTAACAAAGAAGTTCTTTGTTGGGACAGATAATTTTTTCAACCTTAGTTTTAGAGCGGCTACACCTGCCGTCGTATGAGTTAAGACAAGATATGGCTTGTTTGGTTTTATCACCAGAGTATCAGTGATCAACTGGGTTTTACCGCACCCTGCCGGAGCCACTATAGAGCCAACATCATTATCGAAAATTGCTTCTATGCTCATTATCAATCACCTTGCTCTAGAGCCCATCGAAACAGTTGGTTAGTCGTAGTTGTGAGAGCTTCTGAAAATTGAGCATAATTGGGAGCAATCACATTCCGTGCAAACGTTTCTGCTGGTTCGATATCTTTGAACCATGACTTTTTTTTTGCAGCTTTGGCTAAAATCGCTCGATAACTCTCTTGAAAGTGATTTAGACAAACATCAAGCGTTATTTGGTTTTGTGAGTGAGCAATAATATGGTCTTCGATTGCTGCTTGGCCTTTTCGCTGAATTGCAATAGCCAGTAATTGAGGAATCACCTGAGCCGGACAAGCCATAAAAAGCACATCTTCAGTTGCAGAATTATTACCCCACTCATAGATAGCGATGCCTTTACTCGCAGCCAGTTGAGAAGGTCCTACATGTTCCTGAGCTTTGTCTGAGTCTTTAAATATGGCGGTGGGATAACCTAATTGAGCAAAAATTTCCGCTCTTACGAACATGCTATCTCCACCGCCATCGGCACAATGGACACCACATGCGTTAATACTACGGTAATTCGTGCTTTGATTGTGAAGATCAATTCCTCGAACATATCCAATTTCTGTTTTACCTTCACAAACGATTACAGCTTTACTGAAGAATGATTCAGCGCAAGCACGCAAAGTCGATTGTTGCTCATCGTTTCCTTCAAGGCTATGAAGTTTATGAGATTCTTGGGTATTACCAAAAACTTGAGTAGCTAAAGATACTTTTCTTAATACATTTAATTGTTGAGCCTGTAGCTCTCGGAGAACATATGGTGAATGTGTAGTAATGAACACCTGCTGAGTTGGCTGTGTATCTTTGGAACCTAACTCATTTAGCAAACGAGTTATTCTATATGGTTCTAGCCCATATTCTGCTTCATCAACTAAAATAATGTTTGATTTGCTTGCAGCCTTTTGTAACCCACTAATAAGCAATCTAGATGAGCCAGTGCCTAGTTGACGTAAAGGGGTATTGTCATCATTGTGAAGGCTTATAGCGCCGTTTGAAAGGGATACTCCATTGACATCTAATAGCGCTTTAAGTTTACCGACTGGTACTCCCAATCCATTTGCGATTTTTTGTACTTTTAATAGAACATCATTAACACCATCAACTTGCTGATCTGCGAAGTGTTGTCTAGTTTGTCTTCCTAATTCTGCAAGTGTTGCTGAAACATCGAGGGTATCTTCTGAGAGTTTATTGAGGATAGAGCTGTTACCCCAAGCGAGGTGTTGATATGTAGTAGTTCCAAGTCTAGCTGGGCTTAGTAACTCTTTATGCTTCCATTGCAGACGCTTCTCTAAACCTTCACTTTCTGCTCTTTCTGAGTACAAGCGCCAGTCTGGGTATAAATCCTGATCAACTATTAGTTTAATGGTAAGAACTGTTTCATCACCCGGTTGTGGTTCATCGTGTATTTCAAGTGATGTGTGGTTAAAACCACGAAGAAAAAAGCCGTATTTATCAATATTCATGAGCTCACCATCTAGGCAACCGATAGTGACTGTTATCACGATAGGCTCTTGAGTATTTAGACCATGAAAATCAGCATCAGTAAAATTATAACTTCGTCTCGCTCCGAGCGCTAAGTCTATAGCATCTAGAATTGTGGATTTTCCCGTGTCACCTGGGCCAATTATACAGTTAAGCCCAGGTTTTGGATGCCACTTAAACTCTTTTATGCTTCTAAAATTCTGTATTGTTATTGCTCTTATTACTGACATCTTTTAGCCTCTTAAAAATGGGAACGCATTTTTCTTTACCACTGTAGTTTTTAAACTTGTTGGAACTAGAGTTGATATCAATTTGTATATAACATAACCTTAACGTAGGATATTTTCTGTTTTCCAAGCGGGCCCCAATTAGTGGAACTAAAAACTCGGAAATCCTAACATCATATCTATCAAAATTTAGAATTTTAGCGCTTTCAATCGTTTTGCAGCCGCTATAAATTCTTTAGACTGTTTTTCATCTACGACAACAGGCACAAATCTGCGCTTATATAATTGCATCAATAGAAGAGTTCTGTGACGGCCATCAAAAACACCAAACTCATCATTTAACCCTTCAGGATAAGTTACATTCCCTTGGGCTATGTAAGTTTTAATTCTGTGCCAACGGCGAGGGTCTATACAAAAAGCACCTTTCCCAAGGTTTTTTAAAAAAAGAAGCCCGTCTACTTCTATTATTATTGGTTTTTTCTGATGTTGAAGAGGAAGTTTAGCTATATGTTCAGGCTTGAGTAGCGATGGTAATTCGAAATTAATTTCCTCAAAAGGTGGGTATGAAAAATTAGACATATCTTGAGGAATTTCTTCAAATGAATTGAATTGAAATTTTGTCATATATGTATCTAAACGTTCAATATCCATTTTAGAAAACCAATTAATATCTGGAGAAAAATTTTTTTCTCGCTCTCTAATCATTTTGATTTTTTCACCAAAACAGTCGTTTAAGCTTATGTTGATTTTTCTCATGGAGTATATCCTTTTTTAGCTTAAATTTCGAACAACTGAGTCTCATAGGGACTAAAGCCTAACTATACACAAACTGTGCGTTAAGTGTATTTTTGAGAAAAACTCTGCAAATCCATACCCTACAGTAAGAACAACAACGTATAGTGTGGCAAATTTTCATCGAACTGACCGCAAAGATGGTGTTGTTTGAAGACTTCGCTAAATTGTTTTTTATCACCCAGCACCCAAAACGCCACCGAGTCTATCTGTTTTCCTTCATCACTGAATCCAGTGGTTAAAGCAGAGGCAGTAACATAGAAGGTGGGAATTGCAGTGACTATCGGCTTTTTCGCAATCAGTTTTTGCCAGCGGTCTTCACTGAGTACCACACTGTCCCAGCCCAAATCTTTAAGCAGCTCGGTCGCGTAGGTTAAACGAAACAAATCACTTTGCCTGGTAATATCACAACAACACGAACGCCACAGATATTCTAACCGTGATTTTAATTTTGAGGTCATTAGCCATTGTTGGCCAAGGTGAATGAGCCATTCAAAATCATGAACGACACAACGATGAAACCGTTTTTGTTTCAGGGCCGTTTGTAGCCAGCGAAGCAGAAAAAGATTTTCGGACTGGGCGTTTCGGGCAGCTTTTCCATCCCACTGCGCCAGCTTGAGCGCGACTAAAGCGGAAAAGGCTAATTTACCTAACCAATGATTTTTTTCTTCAACAGAAATCGGGGGATTTATTACTTTTGTCATGTGTGTCGTGATTGTTGTTTAGCGAGTCTTTGTATGCGTTTTAACGTATCGGCCACATCCGATTCCGTGACAGCCCCGTTAGGTTGGCCGTCTTTATCATAACGTACTGCACCAGGCATAATCGTCGTGCGGTATTTGACACTGTGACTAATGGCCGCCAGGCTGCGTTTCAATTTTTTATATGAAATAGGCAGTTCACGGACTTTTTTGTCCGCAAATAAGGCCTCTCGTGTCCCCACTGCCATGGGTCGAAGTTGTCCATCGGGAAAGAGTTGTGGCCAATAGGCTGAAATATTGGCAATCGCCTCCTCTAACGGCAGATGTTGTTTTGGTGGCGTTGGAGGAATGACTTTCTTTTCTAACGGGATGACAACCGCTTTCTGTTTTTTCGCAGGGGTTACTTTTTTAGTCGATTGAGTTGGCGCTGTTTTGGCGGGTTTATGGGGTTTACGCTGTGTGTTAACCACCACCTGTTTACGGCGACGTTGAATAACCGGTTCAGTACTTTCCGAGTCTTTTTCTATCGCCGGACGTTTTAACGTCAGTGTTTTGCGTTCCATTCCAACCTCACACCAAAATCGTGTTTATCATCAATGCATTAATCGCAGATTATCATGAAATTTAACCGAAATCACCCGCCCGTAGGGCTGTAGACGGCAGAAATAGTCACAAAGAACGAATAGTGGTTAGGGCCGTCGAGACCCGCGTGAGCGGTTACGTGCTGTTTAATCCCCCAATCTACCCCCTGTCCTGGTTGAGCCGATTGAAACTAACACCGTCATTTTGCGTATTTGACCCTTTGAAAAACGCAGTGAGACGGGCAAGAGGCGTAGCCTCGATGAACGGCTGTAGCTGCGCGTTAAGGTGGCCAAAGGCCAGCTTTACGGGGGCAATGGCACGATATTGACACCGTAATCTGAGCGACAGCCATTTATGGCTTGTAAGCGAAGGCTTTATTGGGTTTATCTCTTTAGAGTGTGCGGCTTGAAAAAGCAGAGCCGCAACTCCTTTTATTAAAAAGGACGTTTAGTTCAGAACCTAAAAACGAATTTAACTTTAAAACCCCAAACTGATTCGAAGTTAATTGCAGAGAATAAACCCATTCGAAGTTAATGGGGTAAATATCCAACGAAAATAGTCGAGGTGTCATCGTTGAGATGAATGGAGAGATTAGAACAACGAATTTCCTGTTCAAAAAACAGGCTATCCAGATTTGGGGCGAACGAAACCACCGCCAGTCAAGGCGGTAAATTTAGGGGGGGGGAATTAGGCGTCGGGTAGGTGTTCCAGATAATGCAGGTAAATGGCCTGCCCTTGAACACTCGGATACAAGGCTTTCATTTTCCGCTCAAAGGCCATGACGGCCGCAATAGGCTGCGTCACCTTCCAGGCTTCAAAGCGACGCCAGGCGGCATGCTCTTGACTTTCAGGCGCACGCGTACTTTGGGCTAAGGCTTTCTTTTCCTTCAGCGCTTTGGCTAAATGTTTTTTCTCTTGTTTCAGGGCTTCATCTTTCCCAACCACAAGGGTTTTGAGCTTGTTGAGCAGGTTGCGAAGTTTGTGCTTAGTGTCCAGTGACGCCACATTCGCACGCGCAAGTCGCAAGACATGTTGGGCGTAGCGTTTTTGGTAGCTCTCTTTTAATCCCTTTTTTTCCATCCAACGGCTAAAGCTGGCGACCACTTCCCGCAGCTCTAATGCGGAAAATCCGAGTCCATGGAAAAATTCAGGGCGTATCCAAATACGCATCGCTTTGTATTGCTTCGCCTCGACATCAAAATCGCGGTCAATGACAATCAGGTTGGCTTGTTCCCAGTCGCGCAAGGCATGCAGTATCGGGTCGTAACTTTTACGACCACTGTCATAGCGATACAGCTGTCCACATAACTCCGCCAACTTCTCCACGGAGCACATTACTTCGAACAACGCATCACTTTCAGGGTTGTAATCCGCATAGGCGATCATGGCCATCGCTAATGCATCAAAGGTTTCTCGACGCTCTGAACGCACCGATATCCGCTGCTTTCGGCTATATCGCAGTTGGTAAATATGGGGGTTGCGGTTCCAATCGTGACGCTTTAATGCGGCTGCAAAGCGACGCACAGGCACTAATTTCGGTAATTGCCCTAAAAATTTTGGCGCATAATGCCGATGAATTTTACCGACGGAACAAGGGATTGCAGGAATTGAGATCCCATTAGACATGTCTCTCCGCACTTATGTTGTACGGAAGGAGTTGAATTTTTTTGCACATAATTCTATACTCCCCGCTAGGAGTTCAACATTACCCCTAGCGGAATTACTCTGATGACCCCTGATAATCTTTCCTCGGTCCGCCAAGATAGAAGAAGATTACAGGGGTTTTCTATTTGGGTTCACAGCACATGTTTGTGTGTTACATCCCATCTCTTGCCACCTTTCGGCGTGGCGACCACAAAATTCACATCAATTGTCGGCTAATTTAGCACTCTATGCGCATTCAAGCAACGTCTTCACGATAAAGACGCGATTTATTCACAAAATTTGTGATAAAACTTGAGGTTCGACGCGAGAGAAAACTAAACGAAACTGGCGGAAATCGCCGACAATGCGGGTTAAAACTAAAATAACAGGGTGTTAATCACCAAACTCACGGTCACGGGATTTTTCCATCACCATTTCACGCTCTTGTTGACGCAAAACGTCTCGTTGTTGTTGCTGATGTTCACGCTCAAACTGAACGGCCTTTTCAATGACTCGCTCTTTCGCCTCCATTAAGTCATGTTCCCCTTTAAGTAAGCTATCACGCTCTTGCGCCATCACCTGCCTCAGTTCGTCCTCGCTCAGTTCTGGCACTTTAGGCTCGCTGTTCGCTTGCTGACGCAGGGCAGCTTCAGCCTCTTTTAAGGCTTTATCAATCGCCTGCTCCTCGGGGGTTTGCAGGTTTTTCGGGTCACTGTCTGCTTTATCGGTTTGCGCGGTATTCGGGTTGGAATAGGCGTTATCCACTTCCCCTTGCGTGATTTTTTCAATCATGGCCGTGTGTAAACGTTCATCCGGATTGAGTTGCACCACCACACCCTGTTCGGGTTGCTGTGCCATCGTCTCAAAAGCGGATTCTAGACTGTTCACAATCACGGTGTGCCCGTTTTGACTGGGTTTGACGACAATAAATTGTGCCTGCTCGCTTCCCAGTAAGCGCACTTCAGCACGAAGCCCCTTCAATTTATCCTCTTCAAGTTCAATCGCTTGTAACACCGTACCTTGGGCTTTACCGTGTTCATTAAATGCGGGCCACGCCACATGTGGCTCGGGGTGCTTGGTGGACGGATAAACAAACTTCCCTTCATGGGATTCACCGAGCCCCATTTGCCGACTTAAAGCGCGACCAATCGCCGTATCATTAAGGGGTTTCGCATGGTCAAACAGTTGATTACCGACTTTGGCGGCACGGTCTTGCTCAGCCAGCAACACATCATGCGCGGTCTTCCGGTTTCCGGGGTTTTCAATGGCTTTTGTCCATTTATCCAAATCATCACTGTAGGTTTGCACGTGCGCTTTAGTACGAGATAAAGCCACATACGCATCACGTAAGGTGGCCAGCATACGTCGTCCTGACTCAACCCCCCCAAGGACAATCACATACAAGCTACTTGCCCCTTGCGCTTTGTGTGCCGTGCCCGCATAACCGTAATCCAGATGTTGGTCTGTCAATTCGCTATTCGGGCTAAGCACGCGTGACTCATCGCCCTTAGTAATGGTGATTTGCCCGTTACCACTGACTTCACTGACCGTCCAGTCACTGTTCATCACGCGTCCGCGCTCTTTATCCGTGCGAGTAAAGTTGATTTTTTCCCCTGCGGCGATATGACGGGTTTCTTGGCGGTAAATACCAATATCTCGCAAGCTACTTTCAAAGGCCGAAAGTAAATGCCCTTTACCTTGTTCATCAACCAGGGTCACAATCCCGTCACTGACTCCCTTTTGAGTTACCTCAATCCGATAGTACTGCTCTTGAATGAGGGCAATTTTACCCGCATGTACCGCCATCCCGGCTGTTGATAGCAAGGATTCTGTGCGCGTACTTTCACGCACCAATACCGGCACGTCTTTTCCCCCTTGTAATTGTCCTTGCTCAGCTAAGATTTGATGAATACCGCGATTAAGCTCATCTTTATCGCGGTTGGTTTGCACCACAATCAGTGTCTCTTTTTGGGCTTCAGCCGTTCGCCCGCGATAGTCATCGAGAATATGTGTGATGACCTTGTCGCCTGAATTTATCACCGACTGTTCGGGTAATTCCGCCCCCGCTCGACGTGGAACCACCTCGGGCGTCACGCGATTCATCGCATCCATCGCAGTTTGAATATTACCGGCTATGATGGCTTCAATGGCAGGGCGAAGCTCGGGATTTTGTCGCACAATTTCGTTCACAACCGCAGTCGTCAGCGCTGAACGGTCTTGCGCGAGGGAAAACGGTGTACCACTATCCACCGACAATAGCTGTGCCCTATCCCCTGAAATTGGCGCTCGCCCGCCACCGCGCCCAATCACGTCTAACACTTCAGTCATAATTTTGTTACCGACCATCGAACCTTCGTCGACTAAAAAGAGGGTGTTTTTAAAATCCAGTACCTCCCCTTGCTGTTGACGTTGGTTCGCATCCATCAAAAAGGCATGCAAGGTTTGCGATTTCACTCCCACTGCCGCCATTTCCCCCACGGCTCTGTGCGTAGGCGCAAGACCTATCACTTCCGGTCGCTGTGCCTCAGGGAGTGTTTCCAGTGCCTTGAGAACAGCCTTCAGCTGGGTCGTTTTCCCCACCCCGGCATAGCCTTGTATACCAACAAATTGGTCACGGGTGGTTAAAATCAAAGTGGTGGCTGCCTTTTGCCCCTCCGTTAACCCCGCCAATACGGCATCGGGGACAGACTCCATCAGTGGGGTTTGCGTCCCTTTACCGGCTAAAATGGTGGTCAGGATTTGTTTTTCCATCTCCCACGTACTGGCCGTCACGTAGTGTTGTTGGGCTGCCCCTTTACCACTGGTCACGGGGATAATGGCTTTTTGAGCGACTAAGCGGTCAAAGGCTTTCCCCAGCGATTGACTGTCGAGCGAGTTGTGTAATGGTAACGCTTTGGCAATCGCATCGAGGCGCGAGAAAAAAACCTGACTCTCTTGCGCTAATGTCATGCCTTGTTGCAGGGCTTTTTCGGGCTTAGACAATAACGCTTCCGTGGCTTTATCGGCCACTTGTTCAATGGCTTTGCTGTCTAATCCTTCAACCCCCGCTAACTGTCGCGCTTGCTGATAGACTGGCGAACGCGATAAACGACGCTCAGTTTCCATCTTATCCAGTGGCGTATACACGGTAATATGTTCCCCACTGCGTGCAGCAGTATTGAGTAAGGTCGGCTGTGTATCACGCGCAGAGGCGGCCAATAACACTGTACCCGTATCGTTAGCTTGTTGCCCTGGCGCGGTAACATAACCATAATCGGCTTTGACACCGTCCCGTACATCAATACGGTGCGTTTTTCCATTGAAATTAACCATAATGGCGTTTGGCATAAATCCCGATACCGTGACCCTGTCACGTGCGGAGAGCTTATTTTGCTTCGCCAATATCGTTAACTGCTCACCTTGTTTGATGTCCATCGTTTGGCGCAGATACGCACTCCACTGACCATCAAACTGCTGCGGTTTCATCACCTGTTTTTGCCCCTGACTGTCAAGCAAGGTAACGGAACGGGTTTCAGGGGTGACGCGGTCAATGGTGTAACGTTCAACCTCTTTTTTGTCCGCATTCCAACGCTCCATGACCATGCCTTCATGGTAACTGTCGATTTGCTTGCGCGAATGGCTATCGAGCCACACGGGTTTGAGTTGGGTCACCGTCACCGTTTTTTCACTGAGCATCCCGCGCTCGGTGAGCGTTTGGCGAATGGCATCGGTCACGATTTTTTGCTCCCGAACGCCACTGACCTGCGCAACCACGGGTTTCATGTCGCTGTGCAGCTGTGCATAATCCGCCGCCAGTGCCGCATAACGATGATTTTTATCGGGTATATGCGCGGTTTTCACCGTCAAGACAGATGAAGCTTCGCCTTGAAAACGCGGCACTCCCGCATCTTGTAAGGTGGCCAACACGTTTCCCGTGCCTTTGCGTCCGCCACTGTCCATCATGAGCACCTGCACATTGGCAGATTGAGCACTTTCCAGTAGAGATAAGGCCGATTTTAATGACAGTTTTTCGGCATTAGCCACCACTAAGGTACTGTTGGGTTTAAGTGGTTGACCATCACCCAAAGTCATTTTCGGCACATAAGCAAAACGATTATCATTGGTAAAGGCTTTAGCACTGGTCGCATCAAGGGTCATCACTGCCACATCACGCCCTTGTGATTGTGCCATCGTGACACCGTCTAATACCCCGTCTCGCTGCGCTTTACCAAGCCCTTGACTGGCAATAATCGCAATACTGGGTAACGTATCCGCCACTTTTTCCATCACGGGGCTGAGGGTTTCTGTCCGCGCCTGAAAAATGACGGTACGGTTATGTTGCTTCATGTCGGTGGCGATTTGTTGCAGCTTCAGCTCGCCCATTAAATGAATGGACGAGGTAAACAGCCCTTTTTTCTCATCCAGTGGAATAAGTTGACGCTGTTCAATCGCCACATCAATCGCTTCACGCACCTGCGCTATCATGCCCGCACGGGCTTCCAATCCCCCAAGCGTTTTAGCCAACACTTGGCTGTAAGTCATGCTGAGTTGCTTGTCGCTGAGTAACGCAATCGCATCAGTGACAGCGCGGGTAATATCGGGCTGTATATCCCGAGAGGTATCACCCATCTGGCCTTTGGCAAGACGCTGCTCGGCTTCAGCGTAAAACGCTTTGCGTTCTTCAGGGCCAAAGCCATTTTTATCCAAGCGGTCAAACCAGTCAGTTAGCAATTCGCTTTTTTCAGGGGTTGTTTTCGCCTGACGGGTATCGAGGGCGGCCACATCACGAGATTTGAGTGAAGCTTCATGCCCGACGGCATCCATGATTTGGTAATGTCGCTGCGAAAAAGGCACAACCGGCACCCCCACAATCTCCCATAATCCATTCTTCCCTGTTTCATGGGTTTGCATACCAAAGCTTTCTACGCGCTCACGTAAAGCATGGCGGTAGATTTGCCCTAATGACACTTGTAAGGCATAAACCGCTTCACTGAAGCCGCTTTTTTGTTGTGTATCACTGGATAAGGTACGCCACTCGCCATTGTGTTCGGTCATGTTCATCACAAGCGCATGGGTATGGACTAAGGGGTCGTGCTCGCGAGACGTATCATGGTTAAATGCCGCAACAACCAGATTTTTGGTCATTTCAAGTGAGGTTTTGCCGTCAACCATCACTCGCGTTGACGCGAGGCTCTCCACCTCTTTCAGGGCGACCTCGACCGCATGATTATGTGCGTCAATCATCCGCTTATCACCCAGCACAAGGCCTAATACAGAGACACTTTTCGGGGCTGAAAAGGTTAAATCTTGCCCTTCACGGTGCACATTTTTACCGTTTTCCATCCGCTCAAGACTTTGGCCATTGGGTAAACGCCCTTCCAGGATTTCCCCTAATTGGTCTTTGGTGACTTCCCCCTCTAACCCGAGCGATTTAGCGCCTTCCCCCATCCAGCGAGCTTCAAGGTTACCGAGGAAATAATAATTGTCTTCATGGGTATAATAATTTGCCGCATTATTGGCAATCGGTGCAACAGTCAGCATCACCACATCTCCGGTTCATCATGATCATCATTTATGTGTTTTGGCTTTTCTTGGGAAGGTTTGGGTCGGTTAAAAATTTCCTTTTCGTCCTGCCGCATACGCGTGTAACTGTCATACAGGTCTTGTGGGTTTTGTTCCTCATCAATAACGCGTCCAAGAATCTCCCCTGTTTCGGTGTTCACTTTGACGTTATCAATGATGACCTCTTGACCGCCTTGGGTTTCAGGTGGATTATCGGATGCTGCGGTTTCCGTTGTTATCGGCGTGGAGTTTTGTGTGACTGACTTCGATTCAAGCTCAACGATAGGCTGTGGTTGAGTCTGAGCCACTTCCGGAGCGGTATTGTTTTGTGCTGTATCAATGGGTGTTTCAATCGGTTTCCCGCTAATTAAGCTATCAATGGCCTGATTAACCACGTCAGGAAGAGCCCCCATGCTTAACCGCTCGTCAATTTCAGCTTCTATCTCTTGATCTAAGCTGTCATTGACTTGTCGGGGGATAAATTCTTCCGCGACAACTTTCAGCTTTTCATATTTCATGGCGTGTTTAATGACCGGGTATTCCCCAGGCAAGGTGATATAACACGTTAAATCCGGCAATTTTTGCACATCGGAGTAGTTGACTAAATCCACATCCTCTTGCTGCTTACTGAATGAGACACCGTCTCGTACCGTTTCAGGACCAAAGCTATATTGCTCACTGGCCACTTTTTTACGGGTTTGCCCGAGCTGACCTCGTACCCAATTGGCGATACTTTCATCGGGAGAACGAAAGAAGAAACGCGTATTAAGCAAATCCATCATCGCATCGGCATTTTCATTCCCATAAGTCACATTCAGTTGCGCCTTATTTTGAAAACCAAGAATAAAACACCCGCCAAATTTACGGCCTTGTGACAAAATAAGGGGCAAATTCGGTAACTGGTGCAAGGAAATCAATTCGTCATAGATAAACCACACTCGGCGCTCGCGGTTATCACCCATTTCCAGTAACGTATTCGCCGCTTGCGATAACCACATGGAAATTAACGGTTTTAGAGACTCATGTTCACGTTCATTACTGGTGATCCACAACCAACCGTGACGGTCTTTTTTCTCGTTGACGGTTTTCATCCATTCACGGATCGCAAATGGCGGTTTACCATTACGCTCAATCCCTTGTAGGTAGCGCAGCGCTTTAACATAGATAGTCAAGACACCCCGAATTGAAATGGCAGTCTTTTCCACCTTCTCTTCCATCAAGTTACTGGCTTCCGTTCCTGCGACATACGCACGCAACGTCTTAAGATCAATGGCCAATAAGGTACGCAATAATTTGTTATAGCTTCGCTTATCATCCTTACCGAGTTTAGCCGCGACAGTCGTAAAAATGGTACGCGCCGACCCTGTCCAAAACGGATCTTCTGAAGTGCTTTGGGGAATAAGCGTATTGGACGCGCTGTCAAAATCAGGGATAGTGACGCATTCACTCCACAAATCCCAATTTTCACACCGTTTATCCAATGGGTTCAGTAGCTTATCAATGTTCTCATTGTAATGCTGTTTGATTAAGGAACACCCTTTATCATAAACAATCACCATATCGCCGCGTTTGCGAAGCTGGATAAGTAATTTATTGAGGGTATTTGATTTTCCTGAACCGGGCGTACCGTGCATTAGCATGTTTTGCACTTCACTGTTAAGCTTCAGGGGTAACCCATCAAAAGTAATAGGCGACGCTTCGCGTCGTGCATGCAGCATATTGCGAACATGCTTAATATCTTCCGTGAGTGTACGCCCACCAATCACATCATCATTCGCTTGGCGCTTACCTAAGCCATGAAATACTCGGTAGATGACAAAAAACAGCACAATGACGACAATACATGCCCATAATAAGGATAATCCCAATTCTTGTAGCACGATATTTCCGGCATAGATCATATAATCGTCTTTTAATATCGCATCTGAGGTAAACCGATAAAGTTGGCCATCAAAATCCACTTCATAAATGGGTGCCACGCGATATAAGGCTTTTTCACCGCCTGCGGTTAAATATAACCACCAATATAATCCGCCATTTTTAATTTCTTGCAGTGGCACTTTAAAATAAAAAATAATCGGGAAGATCATCAAGAAAAATAGAATAAGCCAAAAAGATATTCGCTTATTGACTTGCATGAACATGCCGAGCATATAGCTAAAGACTTGTCCACCCTGCGTAATATGCTTGGTTGAACTCATAATGAAATCACTCTAAATTAATAAGGAAAAAAATAGGATTTAAAGTCGGAGAAGGAAGGTCACTTATTTTGTTAATCCCAATTTATTCTTTAACTGTTCAATATAATGCGCTGAGGCTATTGCACAAAATGAAACTTCTTTATCTCTATTTTCATTATCTTTAAATAACACAGGGTCTAATGTGGGTAAGGTGTCTTTAAATTTAATGATTTCTTGTGAGAGAAACGAAATATCCTTTTTGTCTATTCTAAGATAATCCAAATAAGTTGTTATATTGTCATCAAGCGTTTTATCGGGATGTTGAGTACCAATCACGTACTCACTGCATTGAGATAATGTAAAATAAAGCATAACTTCATCAAGTTTATTCTTTTCTTCTGATGAATAGGTGATATTTGACAAAAATAGTAACGATAAAGCGAACACCGCTTTATTACGGATTATATTTTTCATTGTAACCTCAATAGATATTTGGAAAAATTCGGGGTATGAATGTGAAAAATCATTATCTGGAACGGAACAACTCTTGGCGCTCGACACAACCCACGCAGTGCTGAACACCAGGTAAGGCGATTCGACGAGCCAGCGGGATATTATCACCGCACTCGACGCAAACTTTTGCACTCTGCCCCTGATATTGAGCACGTTGACTCAATCTTAGAGACAGCAAAAAATCGCTCTCAGCTTGAGAGACATCAATTTCATCAGCCATTGGAAACCTCTTGAGACGAGACAGTCTATTCCCCTGAAAAATTTATTATTAAGGGGAATAGACTGTTAACAAACGAAGTGCGTTAGGATTATAGTTGTTCAATGAGTCGTTCTCTGCTTTCTTGTTTTATTTCATTAATATCTTTTTCTAGTTTTTCTTTAAATACTTTATCCATATATACAACATTCATATCAAAAGACATATGTTTTGCCTGAATCCAAATAATAACATTTTCTTTTTCAAAAATAGCATACTTATCACCTAAAAATGGTGTATTTTCTTCTTTCAATGCATATTTGTTTTTTAGTATTTCATTGAAATAATTAAAATTATCTTTAGGTAATGTAAGCCACACACCTTTTAAAATATCGCCATCAAATGAAACGTCTGCTTTTTTGATATGATCAACTTTCACTTCCATTGGAAGCAAATCCCATCTCCATTGAGACTTGTCATTTTTTATAGTGTATTTTTCAGCCACTATTTTTTTAGTATCTTGATTTATTATTAATCCTATAACACTTACTTTTGAATAAGAAAAGAATGAAACAAAAATCAAAATAAAAACACTGATTCTTTTTACCATTTTAATTCCTTAATTTAATCTAATAACTACTATTTAACCTAAAATGCAGACTCAATCACTATTTTTTTTGTAAAAATCCTCAGGATCCATTATTCCATTAGAGCCTGGTTTCTTTTCTATCGGCCGATCATCCACTATTAAACCAGCTTTTTTCTTATGATCTTGCTCCTCTTTAAACTTTGTTTCTTGTTTTTTTATCTCTACTTGATGATTAATTTCAAGCTCATTTTTTCGTAGGTCAATTTCTTTTTTTCCTTTCTCTATATCATTTTTAATATTAGCAATATTTCCTTTTGTTGACGCCTCTTTTGCGAGTACATTTTGAGCTGTATCATGTTTTATTTCTGCTCCTTCACTCATCGATTTAATCCGTTTGTCATTGGATTCATGTTCAGCAATTAAATCACTCGATGAGGGTAGATTTCCACCTGAAGCAGCTGCACCTTTAGCTTCGATATTTCCACGATTTTGAGAGTATTCACTCTCCAGTTTTGGTAGTAACCGCTCTTTGACAAACGATTGAGCCAAAGCATCCCTTTCTTTTGCCACACGGATATCACTGGTATTACTGAGTAATTCATCTGCTTGACTTGGTGCTTTTTGCCTGACGTAGCTGGCAAACTCTTGATCTAAATTACTGTCAATCTGCGCACTGTTATTTTGAGCGAAGCTCGCCATATCACTTAACTCCTTACTTTCCGTTAAGCTATTTGAGTATTGCTCATATTGGTTTTTCGCTACATTCAGTGTTGCAACAATTTGATTAATCTCTGAATTCGCCTCATTATCGTGTCGATTGGTTCCTTCCGAGATTTTGCTGCTATTGAGCATATCTAAGCCTTCAGTAAAGTCGCGGTTCGTTTGTGAACCAGATTCACTGCGTGTATCTTGATGCCTTGAACTTCGCTCTTGTACGCTGCTTTGCTTACTGTCCGTATCTCGGGTATTACCATCGGTATATGCTTGAGCTCCCCCAATAACTGGGAGTGATATCCCGCCTTCCGCTTTTGCCCCCATGGTTTTAGACGCATCAAAGCTCTCACTCAAGAGCTTGGCAAATGCCTCTTCATTGCTAATGTTGTCATTTTTTGCTCGCGTTTCTGTGGCGTTAATCACTTTCTTAAAGCCTTCGGCCTGATTGCCACTCAATCCCGAATCTGTAGAGGTTGATGCTGTTGCACTGTTACCAAATTGCTTAGTAAATTGTGACGCTTGATTCCATGCGGAATTCACTGAACTTTGGAACGCACTCAGCGACTGCGCGGCTTGAGTTTTAGCGAACTTCGCACTTTGTTGTAACGAACTCACCACTGCCTCACTGCCTTTAATGGATACCGGTAATCTCGACATCGCGCCACTGATATCCATCACTTCTTGGCCACTACTGGTTACCGTGCTGCTTGCCCCACTGGCCAGTTGCCGTGTCATCTGACCATCACGGAAGCTGGCATTGGTATCCCATTTATTGCCTGCTACATTCCCCGTTTGCATATTATTAAATGACCAGGTTCCGTCCGCCGCTTGTGAGGAAGTGGCTGTCGCCGAACTGTTGATGGCGGTGCCTAAATAGTTCCCCGCTTGCGCGATTGCAGGACCTAATCCTTTCACTATTGCAACTGCAATAAAGGGTATCGATATGGATAACCAACCGGCAATTAACCCGATATCACTGTGCATTTGTTGGATACTGGCTTGATTCGCCAGATTAAAATCTAAGCCGTTAGTTTTTCCCTGTAAGTAAAAACTGGTCGCATAATTTAAAATGGCAAACATCGGCGGCCAGGATTGCAGGTAAATGATGGACATGATGTAGTTGAATAACATTTTCACCGAAAGTGAATGAATGACCGCCAATAAGATAAAAATGGGAAATAACGCAATCACTAAGGATAACAAAATGGTATTCAATATCGGCACAAAAGAAACCGCCACTTGGGATGACGTCGCCCAACTTAATCGCATTTTATTGTATGACGACGTGGAGGCTAAGTTCACTAAACTGGCGGTATCGCCACTTTGTGCGCTGTAGGCGCTGATGCCATTTTTCAGCGCATTCATCACCACCGAATTTCGCATTAACTGACTGGCGGTTTCTGCCCCTTGGTAATAAAAATTATAACTATCCCCCATCATATTACTGTACAACACATTGGCATCAGGACGGCCGCCAAAGATTTGTTTCACCATGTAATTCCAGGTTTTTCCGCCCGTTTGTGTATCAATATTGAGTTTCGGCATTAAGACATGTTTCGCAATATCTGCACACGTCCAGAAACCACTTTGAGCAACCCCGTTCCCACCCACCGCGGCAGTGTTACCGTAGGGCACAATAATGCCACGTAAAGGGCTTGGTTTTTGGAAAATGAGCGTGTAAGGGTCACGGCTACTCATCAGCTCTTGGAATGAATATTTGTGGTTAATTAAAATATCCCCGATGACACAGTTTTTGGTGTAAAGACCCATCAATTCCGCCAAATCACCATCAACCATCATAGCATCACTGAGATTACCAACCAGGTTTGCCCCAAATAACATGCCGGTTTTACTGTACGTTAATGAGTCAGGGGTATGGAATATCGTGTCATACAACTCAGTCAATCCCGTGCCAATCGAGGTAATAAATTTAGCGGGGGCCGCTAACCCTAACGGGACATTGTCGACTAAGTAGACGCCTGTCGGGTTGGTGCGGTCAATAATTTGCACTGTCCGTTTCGGGACTAACAACACACTGGAGACCAACACAATCATCGCGGTAAATTTAATCAACTCCTTCGGGTCATGCGCTTTCATGAACGATATAAATACGGATACCGCAGAAATCGATAATACAATGCGGAACATGGAGTCCCATGTATCAGAGCCTATCAATGCAGCGACACCGTTGAATACTTGCATCATGTATTCACCGCCGCCGAGCACATAGACGGTATCTATCACGGCCATATTACGGCTCCTTTATTTTTGTGTTTCAGGATTGACGATATTGAAGCGGGTGTTTTGCATAAAACGTTCTTGCAGCTGACTGGAGGTTTGTTGGCGTAAGTAACTCATTTGTCGCTCCAGTTCAATCAAGACATTGGCCTTGGTGTTGACCATTTGTTGCAGGGATTCCAATTGGCGAGAGGCTTCGGCAATATTTTCCCGTAGCGGTTTCACCGCTTCTTCCATGTAATTTCGGCTTCCCATTGCCCCTTTTGCTTGGTCAATCAACTCCTGCAGGTACTGAAGTAAAATGTCATACGCAATATAATCAGCCAGGGCGGGTAATAAATTAGCTTGGATATTCAATTGCATCGGGTCAACCAAGTACTTCAAAATCGGGATAGAGGTACTTTGAATGAAGCCTTTTTCTTTGGCACTTAACCCCTCATCGCTGCGCAACTTGCCTTGAATGCCTTCAATCATGGTTTTGGTCATCGAGATAAGTCCATTTTTACTGCTGATGGTGATTTGCTTACTTTTTAGCTCCAAACAATCCACAGTAGAGACGCACCCTTCAATGGTCATGGTGCCGCCTTCCATTAAGGTTTTAATGAGTTCTTGCCGGTTCACTTTGGGAATGGTGCTTTTGACATTCCCCTTGGCATCAAAAATGAGTGTGCCTGTCAGGTTCATGACCAACTCTTTTAACTCGTTATCACCGGATAAAAACTGACTTTTGGCTAAGATTTCCCACATCAAGTTTTTATTCTGCATGATTTGGTCTTTCATGTTCTCAGGGGCTTTATTAAAGGCGTTATTCATCTGACCGCCGACCGTACACCCTTGACGGGAAGCCGCCCAGTCTGAAAACAAGTTGGTTTCTCCACCAATGTCTTGACAGATTTTTTGCGAAGCCACGCTATTGGTGGGCCACAGCCCGCCAATAATGCCTTGCGCGGCCTGACACGATGAAATATTCATACTATTGATATCTGACGCCATTTTTTGCACAAAGTCTTTTGCCGATTTCAGTTCAGGTACGGTGGTTTGCAACGCCAAATCAAATAAATACCCTGCACCATTGGTCATCATCTGTTTAATAAATTGCTGTAGCTGCTCACTGTTCATATAAGAAAATGACCCAAGGTACGCATCAATTCCCCCACACCCTGCATTGATGGATGGCGGTGTGAATGACGCAATTTGCAACTGCTTCACTTGGCTACGCAGGAATAAATTACCGCCTGTGGCATAGCCTGCGGCTTGCCCCTCCCAGGCGCGGGCGTCGGTGGCATTACCTTCAAAGCCCAACTTATTGAAGAAGTTGTTCATGTCGCTGTTCACATTGGCAACTGCCACCGTTTGGCTGAGTAATGCCGAACATATGACAGCAATGAGTCCTTTACGCATTGAGGCCTCCGAATTGAAGATAAATAGGCCAACACGAAAATAAGGCAGGGTTTATCGCCTTATTCCAGCAAGGAATAGGGTTAATTAAATCATTCATTGTGGGTAAACCTTATTGAGTGCCATTACCCGCAAAGTCATTGCGTGTCGGCATTAAATTTAAACGTGAGATTAAAGGGAGATAACGAACGAAATAGCTTTATTTCATTGAAGAATGAGAACCAAACTCGGTAATGAGTATCTTCTCAATAACCGCAAAATCATGGTTGATTGACGGCCGCCAGTAGCGATAATACCCTCGACGATGTCCACAAAGCCTCAGTGCAAAACACAATTGATAAGCGTCATTAAACCCGCCGTCAATCATCCATCCCCAGTTAAGCTTGGGTATCTACTTGATTATCACTCATCAGACGACCTCTATTTTTAAAGGATAAAAATAGGGGCAGGGTTAAATGCGTCTTTTGACTACCCCTATCCTATCCAACTATCACCATGACTTTTACTGTGTGGCTAACATTAAATTACTGTGGATACGGTTCATCACATCTTGCATATCCGTCAGCCCTTGTAACAGTGGGTATGTCCGCAATGTGTTCACCTCAACTAGAAATACAGAAGGTGTCACGACTTGCATCCCTGCACCAAAAAAAGTCTGCACCACCTCAGCGGGGGCAGGAATGGCATTGGGAAACGCCATATCGCCTTGACCATCGAGCGTGTACGCAAAAACCTTAAATCCCGTTTGCGCTGACAGTAAGGCTAATTGCGGGTCAAATTGTTGGCAGTACGGGCACTTAGCTTGCATAAACAACACCAAGGTATAATCATTTAAATTGATGACCTTTCCATTCGGTAATCGGTACGGCTTAACGGCAACCGTATTAATATTAGTTGTCCGAGTTTCTTCTTCAATCACCGTTTCACGTTCTGAAGGGGCTGTTTTATGGGCTTCAAGTTCCGCAATATCGTCCATTACACTCGCCTGTACCAAACCACTGAAAAATAGCATCATGGCCAGCATCATTATTCTCACGATGTTTTCTCCTCATCCTCCGGAAATACGGTTGGGGCTTTGATGCGCTGCCAGGCTTTAATCACGGCATAGAACATGCCCGCTAAACATGTCGCTGCCCCTAACGCAAAAATAAACACCATGCCCGTTTCTTGTATCATCTGAAGGGTTTGCTTTGTAGACTCACTTAAAACACCGTGGCGTATATCGATTAAGTAATGGATCAATCCATAAAAAATCAATGAGGCAAAAATCAACGTCATACCAAGGTAAATCAAGGTATTTTCAATTAATCGTTCTTTTATCGTGGGCTTTGTCATGTCTTTATCCTTAATAATTAGGCTTAAAATCCGTGGCTACATCTAAAAAGCGGCGTGCTAACGCATCTTGGGTCATAAACCCATACGCAAGCGGTTGGTAATGTTCACTTTTTGGGTCAACTAAGAACAAGGCAGGAAAATGGGTGATACCCATCTTGGCAACCTGCCCCGTATCCGGTCGCGTCTCTGGCAGGGCTTCACTGCGAACGCCATCAATCGATACGGAAATAAGCGCAATGTTGTGTGACTGCGCAAATTCCCGAACTACGGTGGCTAACTGGTTATCCAGTGGGTCTTGCCCGCGATAAAAGAAAAACACACCGTATTGAGACGACAACGATTGAATCGCGGCTTTTTCCTTATCTTGTAGCTGGGATAGTTGCAGTGGCACGGTACTGTTGTAATGGCTGTGCTCTAAGTTGTAATCAAGGGTAGGGTCAAGCAATAACCCCTTTTTTACTGACCGCTCAAATTTACCGGACTGCTCCAACCAAAAGCGCTGATACGCCATGTATCGCAGGGCATTTTGTGGAGACGGCTGCATAATCGCCGCATCTAACGCTTCTTCCGTTAACTTTTGCATTACCTTTTTTTGCACCGTCGGTGATAACGTCGAAAGCGGAATTTGCTCTGGCTCTGGCGGCTCCTCATCCTCTTCCGGTTGCGGCTCGTTATACCAGTGCCAACCGACGATGGGTTCATCCACATACGTTCGTGTTTCAACCCTTTCCTCATTGTTGGCCAATCCCGCTCCAGGTATCGCCAGACTGATGAGCAATATTAAAATCCGTCTTATCATCCTTGCCCTCCCTGACCTTGCAGGCCATTGGCGATTTGATTTTTCACGCGGTCAATCAGTTCTTGGTCAGCCGGAATATCGGTGCCTGATTCCAAATCGGAATAGAAATCCGCAAAGTTCAAGCGGTCAAAGTTAATGGCCTGCAACTCATCGACGGTAATACCGCGACAATCACTGTTTTTGGCGCTACCAAAACCAATGCGTAACTGCCCGCCACGCCCTTGCTCTTGCACGATTTTGGCGAGCTTACTGTCAAACACGCAGTAGGCTTCTTTCTTCTGAAGACACACCCCGAGGACTTTATTTGAGCAATAGGAGCCGACATAAATAGTCAGATTACGATTTTTGGCTTTACCGAGGGCTTTTTCTTCACTGTCACAGTGCGCCAGCCCCACATCACTCCCCCAACCGCCACTTTTACAGCAGTTATTAAACCCTGCTGCGGCTTTACGACAGGTATAACGCTGACCCGTAAAGGCCCTGACATTCACGTCATTGAGCTCTGCCACATCTTCCCCAGCAGCCGCCACAGCGGCTAACGCGGATACCGCTTTTTGGAAACTGTTCGCTTTGTCATTCTTGATTTGGTCACATTCGCCACTGGCACAAATCAGTTCAACACCGCACATTTTCCCGCCTCCCGTCAGCCCTTTTTCACAGGAAAACACCGCTTGCTCACGCAAACACGTACTGCCAACAGATTCAATGCAAGTGGTTTTCACAATGGTACAGGCGGGATTTTTCATGTAGTCACCGCAGCTGCCATTGTCTGCTGACTGCTTGGCGTAATAATCGGTGTACTGCCAACACTCGCTATAAACATCGTATTTTTTACCGCCCACCGTGACCGTTTTCGTGCCCCCTTTTTCCGTACATTGGGTTTCCACCTTCACTTCTTCGGATTTATCAAACGGACAGTGCTCAACCCATTCAATTTTCGGTGATGGCGTTTTAACGTTAACCGTCACCATCATATTTAAGGTTAAGGTCGCGGTTTTTGTCGACGCAAAAGCTTGATAGACCAATTCTTGAATACCCACCCGGCACAACTCGCCATTGTTACCGACACAAATCCGATTGGAGGCAATAATTTCTCCCTCTTTCAACGCCATATTTCGTGCATTTAATGTATAGCGACTTGCATTTAACATTTGAAACGTCGTATTCATAAAAATGACATGCTGATTAAATAAAAATCCCGAGTTCAGTGTTAAGGTTGCACTTTGAATGGTGCCCGTGACGGGGGATTTAAAAGAAAACGACCAGCGGTCACCATGCCAGTGGTAAGCAAAATCAGAGGGCGGCACAACAATCGTTTGGTTTTCCCACCCGTCAACCTCCTCCCAGGTGATTTTGGCTGTGCGAGTACAGGCTAAACTGGCGGCGGGCGTTCGCTCACATTGGTGTGACGTGATTTCAGTTTTATCCAGCGTCACATCCTGACACGGGACAGTAATTTGCCCGCTTTCCGACTCCGCCTTTTCTCGCATATCAATGCCCGCTTTTAAGAACGGGGCATCCAAATCCAACTTATCCGGTGGGCGATTTTTCATCACCTCCATCGTGGTTTGCCCCGCATCCGTCTCATTCATGGCTTTCATGCCCGCATTTTCCAGCCCCGAGGCTGCGCCTGATGTCACCCCGCCGTAATAGCCACTTTCTGACGGATTGGCGGTATAGTTCGGGATGATATTGGCGGGATTGGTGTTTTTTATCGTGTCTGTGCCTTTGTTTTTTAGGCCACTGGCAAATTCTGACCCGGCTTTATAATCATTGGCCGCAAACCCCAGTGACAGAGCCCCCACGCCACATAATGCAATCAATAACCGTTTCATTATCGTGCCCTCGATACCAGCCAATCCTGAGCAACCTGATGACAATCGCCACTGCTGGCAATCCGTTCAATGGCGGATACCAAACGAATATTGCCGTACATCACATCAAAGCCTTGCTCACAGCGCACCACCAGTGCAGGCACTTGCGTAATGCCGTATTGTGTAAAGGTTTTCGGGTCGATTTGTACGCCCCCCTCCCCGCTATCTTTGGTTAATTCAAATACCGCCGTGGCGGTTTTGCGAAAGTCATTGTCAATCAAGCCATTAATCAAGGTGGGGATACCAAGCTGCGTGGCCTCCGGCACCATCTGTTTGAGTCCCGCTTCAGGAATAGAAAACGACACAAAATAGATAAACGGACTTTCCTGAGCTGCTTGAGCTTTAGCCACATCGGCAACTTGTTGCTGCGCTTGCTGCTGTTTGGCTAATAAGCTATCAATCCAGGCTTTATCCTTGGCCGAAATTTCAGGGGGTTTAAAACCATCCGTCGGCAAGGACTGTTCGAGCATGGCCGCGCTTTGGTCGCGTAGCTGTTCTAAAAACTGTTGGTCATCCGTTAAGGCATAACCAACTGGCGCAAGCACCAAGCTTGCGAATAAAAAGAAAACGGATTTCATGAAGAGGACCTCGTGTTAGAGGAAAACGCAGTTACGTTTACGCCAGATGAGATAACCGAAGTTTTTACGACTGTTGGGTGAGGCATGCCCCGTTTGCCAGCGCATCACGGACCGACCAAAAGGATGACATTGCGCGGTATCCGGGTACATATTCACCATTTGATAGCGATAACGGTCTTTCGGGATAATCGGGGACGGATAGGTGTAGCACACCTCCTGATTTTTCCCAACGCTGTTCATCACCAACCCTTGCCGATGTAATTTAAACGCCATGCGCTCAGACAGCAGAACCGAGGAAGCCTGTGGGCTAAATTCATTCCCCGTATACCCCGTAAACGGATACATACTGCCTTGAGAACCCGCACACCAAAAGAGCGCATTTAAGGGCTTGCTGCCAATACTGGCAATCGCATCCGCAGCACACGCCCCTTGCGCGATAGGATTGGCAAACACAAACGCTTCAGGGGCAATAATCGACGACAACGAACTGTCATTCCACAAGGGATCTAACTCCGACAAATAGGCGATATCCATATCCCCGCGCTCTAAACAGCCTGCCGAGGTAATGATATTGAGCCAATAGGTCAGCGGGTATTTGTACCAATGCACATGGTAGAACGCCCCTTGAGTGGCAGGGTCATTTTGCGTACCTTTGCCCCCGCCCATTTTACCGACATTGATGTTAAAGCCGCCTAAATTCACCATGCAATACGGTGAACGCGTCACATCCGTTAGGGCAAAGGGCTCCCAATAGCCAATGGCAAGACCAATGCGGTATAAAATTCCCATCGGGCAAATCTGTATCGGCATCGAAGGGTTTTCTGTATCCGGTGCCACACCTGGGAAAACGGGGACATTACCAATGGTCATTGGAAACAGGCAATCCCAACAAATATCGGTGATCGGGTTGACAAAATTCCCCTCGCACATCGCATCGGCTTTGGCTAGCGTTGTCACACTCACACAGCCAAGGACGCAAATACTCAATAACCAACGGATGAATTTACTCATCGCCCCTCCTGCATTGCTACTGAGACGATTTTGAGTTTGTCGCCCTCTTGTGTGACGACGGCGGGAATATACTGAAGCCCGAGCTGACGACTTAAACTGCCCCCTTGGTCAAAGAACACACGCGTATTCAGCGCCTGTGTGGCCTCCTTGATATTGCCGTTGGTTAAAATGACTTTATAACGCAAGGTCGCGGGCTGCTGTGCATTCATCCACGCGATTTGGCGCGGATCATCCGCATCTAAAAAGTACAAGGTTTGCCCGAGTGCCACGTGACTGAGTGGGTTTATTTTGTCGCCTTGGCGGGCAAACACCACGCCATTGTGATCGGCATAATCCCCTTGAACCGTGAACGTCGGGTCGTACCACAGTGTGTGTGCTTCAGTATCCGTACTGAGCCAATCCACAGGCGGTGGACGCAGGGTATTTTCAATCACGCGATCTTTAAAATCCTGCTGCATCTGCGCGATTTCCCCCGTACCCTCCATCTGCTTTAACCGCCCCTGAATAAAGTCCAACATACTTTGCTCTTGAACGGGGTACACATCCCCCCAGACACCGAGATCTTTGGCGGTAACAAGATAAGGTAAACAAAACAAGACTGCCAACGTAGCGTGTCGCATTCGCTTCATTTCCCCTCCTTATTGCGCCATTTTGTCGACGATCGCGGCTTGAATATCGACAGTGATATCTTCTGCGCCCATCACCACCGCAGGGGTGACTAAAATCAGGGCCTGATGGGTGTGTTGGTACTCGGATAAACTGTCACTGAGCGCCACTTGAAAACGGTGGGTGGCTTCCGCGATTTGCTGTTCATTCAATGGGTTTTCTGCATTAAATTGCAGGGCCATCTGTTGCTGATACTGGTTGACCGTGCCTGTCATGTCGAAAGTGACGGTGACTGGGGCAAGCCAGCGCACCACAAACACCGAAATACTGAAACTCAGTACCACCGCAATGACCATAAAAAAGCTCATGGCTTTTAAGCATTGTTTGCGGCGACGGTTCATGCCCCGTGCAGGCGTTTTGACTGCCTTGTCGACTAATGTCGTGTTTGACTCTGCCATTGGGATAAGGTCTCCATTTCTTGTGGGAATTTGCGTTGAGCTAGTGCCAATAACGCCGCTTGTTGTGACAGTCCTTCCGCCATGCGGTTTTCACGAAATTGGAAGTCATCCCCATCGGTTGAGTACAATGCCCGGCTAATCGGATCGGTTACCAACCGATGGAATGAGGAGCGCCCCGCAATTCGCAGCATAAAGGCACTAAAGTGTGCATCCCCTGCGGCAGGGAACCCTTCAATAATGGTGCGTTCAACAGGATTGAACTGGTCGGGGTTCTTCTGATTGTATTTACGGAACGCTTCCATATTTTGGCGCAAGATAATTTTGAAGGAGGAGTTACTCCACGCGGCTTTCGCGGCGGTGCTGGCGCCATCACCGTCAAAGTCGTCAATCCCTTGCGAGATGGTAATGTAAGAGCCACCGTATTTACGGGCAGTTCGATAGCCGCCTTCAATAAAGTCGGCGACAAAGGAGCTCTTGTTATCCAGCAGTTTCCAACCTTCATCAATGGCCGCGAGTTTTTTGATACTGCGCGGAGTTAAATACATTCGTTGTTGGATGAATATCATCATGGAAAACATGACCGCCGCTAACAGGTCGGGCTTGTTTTGCAGTCCACCCATTTCAAGTACGGTAAAACGCACCTGCTCATTCAGTGCCGGTTTGTCACTGTTAAAATACGCCCCGTACAGCCCTTTGGTGGTGTATTTTTTCAATGCCACAATGATTTCTTGCATCTTATTTTGAACCGTACTTTGCGGATCAAAATAAGCGGCTTTCACTTCGGCTTCGAGGTAATCATGAACGTCATCAATCAGGACTTTATTCCCTTTACGTCCATTTGGCCCTTTTCCTTCCCATACCTCTTGAACGGCATTAAGTAAGATGGATTTGGACACGTCATCCATATCACCGGAAGGATTCGCCAACACGATGAGCAGGTCACGAATACTTTCTGCAGCCTCTTTAATGTCCACGACCCCCGCAAAAGGATTAAACTTAAGGTCACGGGCATCAACATAAACGCCCCCGAGGCTGTGACACAGTTCTTTATACGAATCCCCCATATCCAACACATACGCCCAACCGCCTGCATCAAGCACTTGACGAATAAGCGCTTGCATGAGGAACGATTTACCACTGCCTGACGTCCCACAAACGGCGGCATTAAAGTTGTCGTTACCGAGACCTGAACCCCGCTCAAAAATGTCGAGAAAGGAGAGTTGATGCCGATACGACGGGATAGGTAAGCCTTTTTGACAAATTCGATTATCAGCCACCACAGGCAATAAATTGGCGACATTAAAGGTTTTGGCCCTCAGCGTGCCGCCAGAACGTACCATATCCCCCCACAGCCCTTCTTGCATCACAAAAGGGAACAGCGCCAAGTAGTTGCGTAATTGCATAAAGGTCGGTGGACACAGCTTCAAATAATTGGTGGTGTAGGTATTCATCAACGCCATTTCTGCTTTTAACGCTTTATCATCATCGTCTTCGCAAAATAAAGTGATACCGTAACTGAAACGTGCGAGGGCAATTTGATTGGTATCCAGCCCACTCTGTAGCCCCTTCCACTCATCGGCTTTACGCTTAACCCCAGGCACCCAATTGATGTACTTGGAGTTAGCCCGACTGTTATTGGTAATAAATTTTCGCTTGGCCTCATTTTGGGTTTTCACCAAATCTTCAACATACACGGTCATGGTAATGGCGAACGGGCAGGACACACTGGACGCAGGATCAAGCAAATTACTCAAGTTATCGCCCGTTTGCCACAAGGCAAACTGTGTCGGGTTTTTCTCCAACATATAATTCATGATACGGGTTTGGCTTTTTTGACCTTTTTCCATCGATAACGACTGATGAATGGCGTCGGGGCGGATTTCTAGCGTTAACGAACGGTCAGCACATTGGTCGTTGAGCGATTCATACGGATCAACTTTGCTACTTGGCAATGAAATCTGGTCATGCCGAAAGTTGCTGATTTCACGTACCAGTTGCAGTAACCCTTTATCGTTCATTTGCTCACAGTGCAGGGATGCGCCAGCCAAGGACTCCATGACGATACTGAGGGTTTGATTTACTTTTTGTAACGTCAGGGCATCGGCTTTTTTATGCTCTTCGGCATAACACACAAACAAACGGTAATTGCGTAGTGATAACGGCAGATTGAGCTTGTTATCTAACCCCACCAAGGCACCGCGCTCGTAAAACGCACGCGTGATATGGTTAAACTTCTCCGCTTCTTCACCTTGCCACCCAAAGTCTTTCAGACCATAGCCTAGCTGTTCACTGATGCACTTACTGCCCAATAACATAAAGGTTAAGGGGATTTTGCGTGGGAGCTTATTACGCAAAAAATAATCCAGTGCATCGACAATTTTGTCATTGGCCCCCACTAAGGGTGTGCACTCTAACGCAAAACCAATGGTGGTTTTATTGATAAACAGACCGGATTTGGCATCGTAGTTGCGATACGGTAAAAGGCTGCAAAAGGAGGGGTAATCCATATTCTCCAATGCCTCTGCCGCCCGTTTATTTCCATCCGGCTCTCGCCATGCGGTAAATAAATTTTTGAATAACGCTTCTTGCAATGATACCGGTTCGGGCTCGTCATCAAACACAATGTCTTTTGACTTAGGGAGAAACGGGGCAAGTAGCTTATCGATTAAGGATGGTTTTTCGTTCATCTTACTGGACTCTCCACTGACCATCTTTCACCACAAAAGAGACAACCGCAGGCTGATACAGGTTATCTTGTTCATCTATCCACGGGGCTATCCATAAGCGAGCCGTCGTGGTCGGTAATCGTTGAGGCGGTGCCATACCAATATCACTCCAACTCGCCCAGGCTTGTGCCGTGTGTTGAATGGGGGGTAGTGTATTGGATGGCACGGATTTTTTAACGGATGCGGATGAAGGCTTGAATGCACCTAATGCCCCCACATTTTGTGAAGAAGCGCGATTATCCTGCACCACAGTACGAACAGACTGAGCTGGAGACGCGGTTGTCACAACTGGCACAGTCGGGGTTGCCAACGGTGCTAACCGCGGCAGTTCGACTCGCTTTTGGGATATGCCCTCCCCATTAGCAGGATGGTTCCACGTGAAATTTTGCTGTGCTGCCTTTTGATTGGCTTCTTCCATCGTCATGCAGCTATCTTGCGCGGTGGCATTACAATCAAAGGAATCTTTCATGCCCGCTGTACAACCGGCGAGCAAGGTTAATGCGCCTAGAATTAGGAATTTTTTCATAAAATGAACCTTATAAATGAATGACAAAAAGAAGTGTTTTGTGGAGAAATAACGATGAATTTGTGTCGCCGCTTATTCAGTGACGAATAAAAATATTTTTATTCATAACCATTTAATTAAATACGGTTAATTAACGGATAATCATGTACTTTTTGAGACAAGTGAGTTTCTAGGAATTTGAATTTAAACGAAAGACGTTACTTGATGATTTTATACCAAAGCCTAAACCCGTGAAATTTAACACCACCAAGGCTTCCAATAGTTGGAGGGACCTCATATTCCAAGGATTCGATATTAATGATATCGGTTATATTATTTTCATTTAGCCATTGGTTCATTTCATCATTCATTAGCCGTCGGTCACGCCTAACACTTTTTAAATTAGAAATAATAACCCCATCTATCGTAAAATCTTTAAACTGTATATCCATTATTAATCCTGTTGATAATTTGAGAAAACGAACCCGATGGCTGAAATGAATTTAATCCTTCTCTTCGCATTGTTCGGGTATTACACTGATTTTAGGGGTATTCCAAATTTAGCTTCACCTGCACGGATAGCCCCATTTAGTGCTAACCCTAAGAATATAATGGCAATCACAAGTATCGGAAAAGTCATTGATTCCATTACTACCTGCCCCCTTAGCCTGTTATTTAATGGTTTCAAAGCTGCGGTTATCGACGACTTTGGGAACTTCTTTGTTGAGGATTTTAAGAAGTAATACCGAACGTGCTTCCCCATCGGGTTCGTTATAAATCGCTTGAATACCCACAAAAATACCGTCCGTAATGACGACTTCATCCCCTTTTTGCGGTAAGTTATCACTCATCTCTTTCACGAAATCAGGTACAACCAGTGTCGCAATCACTTCATTAGGTACAACCACGGGGTTCTGACCAAAGCGGACAAAGTAGTTCACGCCACGTGTCGAGCCAATCGTCGAAAAGTGAATGACTTCATAATCAAACTTCACAAATAAATAATTGGGAAATAACGGCTCCATCACTTTCTTACGGCGATTCCTCACCATTTTCTCAGTTTTGTAGGTTGGGTTATGTACAGTCACCCCTTGACGCTCAAGGTGCTCAATCGCGCGTAAAACCTGGTCACGTTTACAATATAATAAATACCACTTTTCCATGATGACTCACTTTAGTTGATGGTCAGCACTCAGGATTTGTACAACCCAAACACTTAACCCGCTGTAAATCGCTAAAAAGATGACCGAGTCCCAACTCACATGATGGGAAACAAATAACGCGGCCGGAGAAATCGTAATGAGCGTCATAAGTAACGAACTCAAACGCATCCGCTTTTTTAGCTGACGAATTCGGTTTTGCATTGGGCTGTACCTGAATGATGACAATGAAAATTAAGAATAAATACTGAAAGGACTTCGGTTACTGTGGGATAGTCTCAGCGGGGACGGCATCCCCTAAAGAAATCCGCTCTAATGCTTGTTTTGAAACGGTGATACCTTGATTAATGGAGTTTTCCAGCGAGTTCCCCGCTTGTTTTTGCGATTTGGCTTTCTTCATTTGTTCAATAAACTTCAACTGAAAACCTTCCTGGAACACCACCGTAATTTCAATGCCTGCCCCGATGGGAATAACCGGATGGTATTGCTCAGCACGTTTAATGAAATATTCCGACAACATTTTTCCGGATTGCTGTACACCGCCACCGACACCACCGCGTGCCACATCGGCCATCGTGGTTGTGCTACTGGCACCAATACCCACCGTTTTATCACCCACTTTTGAAAAACCGGAACCGACCGCTTCAAGAAAGCCACCGCCAAAGGCGTAGCCGACTAACTCACCATTTCGGATGACCGGCTCGCCTTTAATCCCATTTTTCCCCATAAAAGAGACGTGGCCTTTAAAGGGCATATCGATGGTATGACCAAACAGTTTGCAAGACAGTCGGTCGGTACGCACCAATCCGCGTTCACTGGAAATATCGCCATACACCCCAGCGGTAACGGCACAACCACTTAAATCATACTCTTCGTTATTCGGCATAATCAGTTTACCCGTTAACCGAAATTGCATTGGAGAGGGATTACTGTTTCCCGTCACAGACGCATTCGCATCAGCCCCTTCAATCACCATCGCTTTGGCAAAACTGCCTGATGGGATGTAGGGCAAATCCGGTAAATCGGTGTTTTCCTGCTCATCCTCATACTCAATCGTCATCGAGGATAAACCTTGTTTTAGTACGGGATTCACATTAATTTGTGGTTGCCCGACTGGATATTGCCCCCCTTGATAAAATGCCGTTGGCGGCGGAATGATTGGCTGACTGGCTTGTGCATTCGGTGTGGGTAGTGTTCCTACGGGCAGTTGCTGCGGTTGTGGCAAACCGTTATTGCTATTACCGTGTATGAAATCGTTTCCCATTTTCGTGAGTTCTTCACCTAAGGCAGTTAATTCTTTATCCTGCTCAGTAATTTTATCGCGATACGCACGGTTTTCTTGTTCCAGTTTCGCAATACGGGCGTTCACTTGCTTCATTTGCTTATCCATTTGAGAGGCCGTGGATTGCAAATCGGCCATCGCCGATTTTCCCACATTCTTATCAAAGGATGATGTCACGACGCCTGTCATATTGGGGGCAGGCCGCGATTGTTTTGCGGCCGCTTTTGGCTTCGAAGGTAAGCTCATGTACCAAGCTGCGCCACCAATCCCCGTTAATCCCAAGGCCAATAACACAAACAGAGCCGTTTGTTTTCGCTTTGCACGAACATTAATATTTGCCATTTTCAACCTCATTACTAACGGTTAACCAGACCGTTGCTGTGGCACCCGCCAACACAGTATCGCTATAGGGATAGATAACCACAGAGCGGACATTGTGCTGATTGAACAACCGCTCACTTAGCGGTTGTGAGACGGCGCTGGTGTTCATCACATCCAGTTGGTATACCCGTAGCTCTCCCCCATTCCACATTTTGTTTGCTGTCACCCGATAGGCTGACGGTAATGCGAATGACGGTAAAGCCGTCACAGGCGCAGGAATAAACCCATTCGGCGTTTGTTGGTTCAGTAACGCTTTGTGAATTTCAACCAAGACACGTGGATACGGTAAAGCCCTCTCCCAACGTTTAGCGACGGCACTTTGTGCCGGTTGATTGGAGATAAACTGCAACACGCGACCATCACGCTTTTGCGGAACAGCCACAACCGACACCGTTAAGCCCCCTGCCGTTCTGACGTAAAACGTAAAGGGCTTAGTTTGCGCGGTCATTAATACCACGCCCCCATTCGCAACACCTGTTGCCCCTTTTTGATTGCCATTGATAAACATGCCTTGAGCACTGTCGATGGCCACAATTCTGTCACCTGGCACAACCAACATATTCGGTTCACTGTTGCTAAAAGCCACCTTCACTTGTGAATCCGGAGACACCGGAATTTGGGTTGGCAACTGCGCTGTTGGTTCGGCACGCACTGTCGAGACAAAACCACAAAATGCTAACGCTAAACAGAGAAGCTTTATCGGATTACTTTTTTTCTTCATCAATAATGTCCTCAAAGCTGATCACTTCACTAATTCCATTGACATACTTGATATGCAACCGTAATTTTTTATGTTCAGGTAACGATTCGCGCTTACCTATCCACGTTTTTAGCTCACCTTGAATATCAATAATGCCGTCAGCGGGATAGACTTCCATTTTGGTCATGTAAAATGCCGAGGTGACGTTGTTATTGATGATTTCTTTGGCTTCGACCGCCAACACATCTTGCATTTCAGGTCGCGCCTCTTTGGCTACATACCGTAATAACGATTGATGGTTTGCTTTCACTGATTCCGGACTGACGTTATAGCGTAAAAAAAGTAACGACTGTGCGACGGATTCAAGGTAGTTCGCATCCGCATGCGAGCGCGTTAAGGTAAATGGGGTATCAAAAAACATCGGGATATACGTTTCTTGTCGACTATTGAGTAAATCATCTAATCTCAGCCACGCGAAAATATTACCTGTCAAACTGAGGCCTAACATAAAGGTCAGTGTAATAAACAATAACGAGGTGTATTTCGTGGCGGATTTAGCTGCGCTCAGTTTCATGGCAGCCTCCTTCCTATTTTAAATAAAGTCTGAACGCAGAGTCAGGGAGAGATTTATAAATGCTTTTAAAGCAGTAAGCGGGTAAGTACCAATAACAGGCATTGAGTAACCACTGACTTCCCCGCCCTTTTTTGAAGTACCTCAGGGCATACCAGAGCAACGTACCAACCACAAGGCCAGTCATGTAATGTCCGTCATAAAAGCCCCATAACATGGGGCCTAGTAGAACGGCGGTTTCATCATTGGGTAATGGAAGAATACCGCCTTGCTCGGTTAACGTCTGAGGGAAAATGAATCGCTGGGCACGTTCGTTTTCCATCATCCAACTCCTAATCCATTAACCGCCTGTTGATGGTGCTTCGATTAAACCAAAGACGATTTTAGTTCCCACAATGAAAACAGGAATGAGCAGGAGTAACGCGGGGTTTTGTGCTCGCATAAAGGCTAAGAATACCAACACCGCTTCACCGATCATGATGTAGTACATCACCGATGACCCTTCACCGAAGGTATCGCCTGCATCCTCTGCCCCTGCGGCCGCTAAATCGGCGGCTTGTGCGAAGCCACGTGCGGCCATCCATAAGAGTAATGGTGAAGCAACATATTTATACAGCGATTTAGCGACTTTAGAATTCAGTGAATTCCAAGCTCGTGCAAAAATACCTTTTCTTTTTGTTACCGGTGATTCAATAGCAATTTGACTCATACGTTTTCCTTGTTAATAGATATTTCAGTATTTTCAAAATAAACTCCTAAAGAGTTTCGAATAACTTCTGAGCTTTTAGCTCGCTTTATTCCTTCGTTAATCTCAAAGAAATAAAGCGAGATAAAAATTCATTTAATTTAAATGCGCTACCGCCCCAGCCCGACAAATCCATTTTTAATGGCAAAGTCTTCCCGCTGTCTTTTTATTTAACAGTTTATATAATCAAAAAAAATTAGGCTGAGATTATTTCCCAATAATTATCATCTATTTTTTCAATGTTTTTTAAGCTATGAGCAAGACGTATCCTAATTTCTTCTTTTTTAGTTCTTCCAGATAATTCAATTGCTTTAACTAACCATTCTTCTGTTACTAAACTAATATCAACACTAATCTTTTTATGTTTGTTTGCATTCATATCCTTACCCATCCCTTTGGACTGAATTTATATTACACAAATAAAAATCAATGTCTTGGGACAGCTGTCCCAAATAAAGGGGGGTGATTGTGATGATATTCACAAAAACACCCCTAAAAAGCATATAAAACCATAAATAATTAAAAATAAAATATTTAAATCTAACTTTTTCTATATTAAAATCTTTCCATCTTCACTTAAGCGAAAATTAATAAGTTCTACCGTATTTTTATCAATATAATTACACCATCCATATTTCCTGGCTATTGCTCGCAAATTTTTTTGATTTAAAACTCCTGAATTGGTGTAATATTTATTTAATGAGTTTTCAACTTGTTTTTTATTTAAATGGCTAAACTCGGCAATCCATCTAATAGACTTTCCTGTTAAAAAAAGCCAAATAATATGCCAAGATATTCTCTCTTCTTTCTTTGTTTCATTATTCACAGTTAAAGAAACAGGATTAATATTATTATAATTGTCAATTGGGAAACCATCATCAACAAAAAAACCATCAGCAATATTAATTGTGTTAAAAATAGTTTCATGGCTAAAGAAATCACTAAACTTGCTGAAAGTTGTTATTGTGTAGTTTTTATCATTAAATGATATACATTTAATATGAACATAAAAAAGATAATAAAATTCAGATTTAAGCTTATAGGCGAAAAAAAGTGATTTGCTGTTTTTGTTAGTGATCACTTGTTTCTCCAAAGCCTCTAATTTTTTTAATTTGGGAAAGTTTTTCAAAAGAAGAGGTGATTTTGATGGAATATTAACCATCTGACAGAAATCATCACTGACATGAGTGATATCATGTTGGCTATTACGGATATAAAAGAGACGTTTATCATTAAATTGATAAATGATATCAAAAATCACTTGAGATCCACATTGCGGATCAATATTATTGAAGGTAGTCATTTAACCGTCCTTAACTGTGGGGTTATTTGATTAGCCCAATAATCGAGCTGTAACTCGATTATTGGGTGATTCTATTTATTCTAAATATACCATGTTAGTAATAATTAAATCAATTAATATATTTTTATTTTAATAAAAATATATCCTATTTTACTCGCTATTTGATTAGATTCACGTAATGTAAATAAGCTATTTTAAGTTATCCTTATATTCGCTCTTACATTACCATTTTTTAATTGCTATCAGGAAAATACTCATCTAATATTGATTGAGTTCTGTTTTTAAAATCTTCAATATATTCTCGATAGTTATATCGATTATCATTTTTTATTTCTTCTAAATCAAACATCATTTTGAATAAAATTTGAATACATTGACGTGATTTAGTCACCTCTTCCAATAATTGTTTTTTATAACGCTCCTCTAAAGATAAACCATCATCCCCTTCTTTGTCTTTTTCTAAGTTCTCAACAACGCGCAATCCAATATCCAGTAATTCAGAGCCAACACTGGAAATGTTTGCATCAGCACCATCGTTTTTTCGTTTATCCACAATATTACGAATTCCATCTAACGTTTTTTGCTTCATATATATATGTTGACGTGGCATTCTTTTATTTCCTTAGTTTTTACTAGCCTCTATTTGTGGGCTACGGTCAATTAACACACAGCCCACAAATAGCCCACCAAATACAATCATGAAAAATAAATGACATATAAACAGTATATTACAATAGACCACCATTAGCCCACTAATTTTAGTGAAAAATTGTATATATTTGATATTATTAGCAATACACACAGAGTGCATCTATTTAGCCCACATATAGACGCTATTGGTGGGCTAGTAATGGGCTTAACACTAAGATTTTTAAAATTTTCACCGCTTTATTTTTAATTAACACCCTGATTTAATGATAAATTCTTGCAAAATGAAATTTTGCGTGGGGTGTGATGTCTTTCTTTCAGAGGAGCGTATTTATTGCTCCTCCTTTCTTTTGGCTTGCATTTAAATGGTGCTTTATTTTTTAATTAAAATGGGCGATTCTGAGTTAAGCGTATTTATTATTTTATGGGGTTTATATGCGAATGATCTGTATTCTCATTGCGTTAATTTTCTCACCTTTTTCATTTTCGTTTGATTGCTATGATAAAGCAGGAAAAGATTATCAAATTGACCCTGATTTATTACGCGCGGTTGCCTTTCGTGAAAGTTCATTCCAACCGAATGCAATTAATCAAGCATCATCGACACGATACGCGATTGGATTAATGCAAATTCATTCACAAAATTTTAATGAATTAGCCCAGTATGGCATTACAGAAAATCATTTAAGGCAAGACCCATGCATGAATATTTATACGGGTGCATTTTATCTCGCGAAATTTATTCGCATACAAGGGGATATTTGGAAAGGTGTGGGGGCTTATAATGCAGGGTTAAAAAAATCCGAGGCTCAAGAACAAAAAAGAAATCAATATGCGCTTGAGGTCTATCACATTTATCTTAACATTAAAAAAAATAACTAAACTTACTCCTTTTACTTTCTATTTTTAACGCTATAATCACGTTTAATATTAAGTAATGCATGTGGTTTAGTATTAAAACGAGAAACGCGCCTTTAGGCGCGCTTTCTTTAATAACTGTTTTTTCTTAATACTCGACCAATTTCTCCACCTATCCCATCATTCCCAATAATTTGTTCTCGTCCTATTTTGTATAATATTCCTTGATGATAATTTTCAACCGTCATTAGCGCGGTATCAAACTCATAAGACTCGCCATATTTATCAATCAATGATTTGATAGCCAATGCGATTATTTCATCACTGTAATCCCGATGTGTAAAAACATAATCAGCACCACCATAAACTACGTTAAAAGGTGATGTTTCACTATAATGATAATCGGTATAACTATCAAAACGCGATGTTTCATATTTATTGATTATAGATTCGACTTCCTCCACTGTCGGACCATCTGTCCAATTTACATGATAAGAACTGTAATACTGTTTACGTACTGAAAATTTTGTTTTTGGAAAATGTTTTTTTAACTCAGCACGGATATTTTTACCGACTATTTTGACTTTCTTATCTGAATTAGAGGTTATCTGTGTTAAGTGTGAATATTCTGTGTTGTTTTTTTGGAATTCGACACCTTGTTTAAATTCATTTATCTTTCGTTCTTCTTCGGCTTTTTCTGCTTGTTCATGTGCCTCAGCTTTTTCAATTAATGATTTAATGGTTTCTTGTTCAACCGTTTCATTTTCAATTTTCCATTGTACGCCGTGGAAAATACTTTCCGGTAAACGATTTGATTTATTCCCATTAAAGAATACGATATCAAATTCCGCATTGCCCCCTGTGACCATAACATTATACATATTCTTTATACTTTGTGGTTTTTGCTCGCCATGAATATTAACAATAACCCCCTTGCCGAGATTATATAAATTAGTGTAAACCACTTGACCAACCGATAATAATGTTTGCTGTTCCATATTCATTTACCTTTTTCTGATTTATTGATTGATGGTGTTCAATTAAGCGCAAGCCTAAGACTTGCGCGTGATAGACTTAATCAATGGCGTTTAATATTTTGGTTTGTGATTCAGGGGATAATGTGAAAATAAAATCCCGTAATTGATGAAAATAAGCAGAAATACGCTCACAATCTTCGTGATGCTCTTTTTCATAGGTCACAAATGAAAAATGACTTAACATCATTAAAGTGACAATAATTCCTGCTTCTTGAGCACTTACATCGTCCATAAATCCATTCGGTGAAGTGAGCATATAGCCTTTTGTCGGTTGCAGATAAAAACCGCCATTCGACAACGTATAAAAATCCCAATAACCGCCGTTATAGGCTACGGCGTTCCGAGTCATCCAGTTATAGATTGCATTTTCAAAGGCAATACAGTACCGCCCTAATTTTGAAGGTAAAAATTTTAAACGAGCTTGAGCATTCTTCACCTCAATTGTCGTGATAACGATTTGGTCTTTTCCATTTCTTTCGTTAGATTCTTGAGCTGCAAGGTTTTGTTGTTGAGTCATTTTAGTGTCTCCTTTGGGTTAATGATTTCTTTCGTTGAGTTCCTTCGCTGCAAAGGCCGTACATAGTCGAAACGAGGAAGGAAGCAAGGGCGGAAGCAAAATTGTTGGAAAGCGCAGCGACAAGAATTTTGCTGGAGTGCACTTTACGCTTGCTGGATGACGAGTTGAGTCTATGTTTAAGCCCGAGCGGAGGGGCTTGGCGAAAGATTAACAACACAGTAGCTGAAAATGACACAACCCGACTTGCGGCGAGAGAATCGAACCGCAAGGCGTCCTTTGAGCTTAACAACGTTAAGCGGTTTATCAGGGGCAGCTCCCGCAGGGAGCTTGCATCCCTGTCCTTTGCGCCACGCGTCAGCGTAAAAAGGCGCAGGGGTTGACGTTGTCGGATTGAGCCTGGCTCGATGCCAGGATTAAGCCGATGCGCAAAAAAGGGGAATAAATCCCCTTGAAATAACGTGAATTAGGCTGTTAAAAAGGATTTAAAGCGAAATGAATTTAACATTAACATCGGGGTATATAGCGTTTGACGAACGTCCAGCGTTAAACTGTTACCAATATTCACAATGGCAGGGATTCCCAATAATGCCAATTGGACGTAGCACATTCGGGCGGCAACCTCATCAATATCGGTACACACTGCGATCATTTGCATTTGTGGGTTGTAACCTTGTTGTAACACAGAATTGGCACAGGCAATCACCATTCCGCCCGCCCCGCACGTTGGCTCGGACACGCTGATATAGCCATTTTTTTCAATTATAGTGCTGCAATCACCGATGATAAGATTTGCCATTAGCTGGCTGATATGAAATGGGGTAAAAAATTGCCCCCATGCCCCTTCGCCTAACTCAAGGGACATAAACACCGCCCCTAAAAAATCGGTGGCTTGCTGGTCTAAGGCATTAACACAAATTGCCATTAATTTGGCGAACACATCTAAATCGGCTCTTTCATAACGCGCAATCACGTTAAAGTAAGTTTGCTCCAACTCAGGACACTGTTTCACGCTGTTTTCTAATGAAATCGCGGCAACATGAATAAAATCCCGAAACACGTCTAAGCGACTGTGATAACGTGCCGTTTGATTAAACAATTGAATAAACTCGGTGTGAAAATCTCGCTTTGACTTGGTGCTAGTTGTTAGGGTTGCTTTTTCGACTGTTTTGTCTGTCTTTGTGTCTATCTTATTGGGTGAGCCTGAAATGATAGGACTGGGGGTTTTTACAGGTTGGCTTAAATCTACATCAAAAAAACTCAATTGTGACATATCGACGCTCCAAAACTGCCCCTGAAAAGGGGCAGTGAGTTAACTTAAATCCACGATTTACGCAGTTCCAAACAGCGCAAGAGTTGCCCCAAACAATGGTTATTCATTGCAGGGATGCGAACGGGCTGTTTGCGTTTAAGCTGTTTGTCGATATGTCGCGCCATTGCCCGATAGGTAGGCTCAATATCACTAATCGCGATATCGTGACGCATGACCCGACGTTTTGACGCAACGGGCATTTGGGGCTTTACAGGGTTGGCAGCGTATGCCATGATATTTGTATTCATCGGATTTACTCCTTTGATTGGGTGAATACCTTGAGTTCCTACGCTAAAGTCGCTCAAGGCACGGATTAAGCAGGCGCAAGCCTGCTTTTTTCATTGTTGCGCTAGTAATCCAGCACAACGCACACGCGAAATAATTTGCGCGTGAGATAACGTTGATACATCCCTAAACGTGAAATAGCGCCCGTCCACTTTGACAAAAATGTCAGTCACGTTCCCCAAAAACATCTCTTGCAATTTAAAGGACTCAGTATTGTTATTGCCTTGCCAATCCAACGGGGGCATAACGGATAATGCATCCATAAATTGCATTAAGGTGATTTCTGTCGGGGCAGTTTTAGCCGCTTGTTCACGTCCTATCCAATACATCATTTCCGCGCTTTGGGTTTCTTGGTAACTGTCTGTTTCGTACTGCTCTAATGCGTGATACATACTGTTTCTCCTTTTATGATTTAGTGGTTGGTTCAATATCGAACTGGCTCGATATTGAATAGCGCGTTACGATTTCGCGCTATTCAATAGGTCGCTTTAACGGTATTGGCGAACCTGTTTTTTAAACGGTTTAAGGTGGTTGGCGCTTTCAATTTCGCGGTAAGTTAAATCGGTGTTTTTTGTTCCATCGGTTAAGGCATATTGGTAATTCATGTTCATTTTTTCCGCGAATTTCGTTTTTTTCAGAAAAGTGAAGAATTCAGCAATGGAATTGAAGTGATAAACGTCATCCGTTTGCCCTGTCACATTTTTCTTATGGGTTTCCGCAATAAAAATTTGATAATTCATGTTGATACTCCTTGTTTTTGGCTTTTAACTCATCTTTCTGGAGGTTTTGGCGTGGCGGTGTTGACGTTTACCGATGGCCTCGTAGTTCTCTTTGAAAGTGTTAATTCATCTTACTGTCAGTTCAGTCGCGGCAAGGGCGATGAAGCCCTCAAGGGAAAGGTTTTGCAGGGGCGCAACGCGGCGAAGCGAACCCTTGCAAGTTCTTGAGCTTAAGGGCGTAATCAATAGCCCTAGCGAATGGGCTGATAGTAAGAAAATAACCGTCGGGTGAGGAGGCAATCGGCCGACACGCAACGCGTGGCGTCTTTAACGGCCGTGCGAAGCACGAAATGCCGTGCAGTTAGGTTTCGCTTGCTATCCGAAGGACAGAGACGCTTGCGGCTCTGCGGAAACCCATTCGTTTTACGAATGGCGTTGAAGTGTAGGCGACAGCTCGAAGAAGTCGAGCTGCCGTAGGAACCCATAAGGGGTTATTGTATTTTTTTGATAAATGAATTTTGATTTAAATTTTTGTCAAAAATCTTCATCTCATTGTTTTTACAAATAAAAATAACGATACGCAATCGCAACCTCAGTAAAATCTCATTTTTTTTAACAAACCCCACGGATCTCAAACGCAAAGACTAGCGGGTTATCCTCGTTTTTTGAGAGATAAAGGGCTGTTCGGGTTTACCCGAACAGCCCTTTATTGCTTTCGTTCTTCAACGGTTCATAAAGGTCGATGACACTCCCCACAATAGACAGTTTTCAGGGAGGTTAATCGCATACCATCCAACTGTGTACTGTTATCCGTCATCTCGCCATTAAAGGCATCATTAACACCCACCTGACCCGAAGTATTATGCAGCAGATAAAAAGGTGCCATTGTAATAACAATGAACACATTGTGTTTGTTTGCTTTTTAATTGCATCATCAACTCACTAATTGGCTCTCAACCTTAAAATAGCACAAGACTGGTTGCTAAAAACGCCCCTTTAACGTCCTGACTGACAGGATAATAATAGGTGGCATACCCTTCTCTAGGCACCGCCTTGTAATAGCCCACGTTGATATCTTCACAGGCTAACCACGTTTCGCGGTCACTCTGTGAAATTTCATTCGCGGCAATTGCTGAATTAACGACCGTTTCTTTTGTGTGCTCACCGCGCATCATTAGCACCAAACTGTCTTCAGTTTCGAGTAAAACCACATTCCATTCATTCATCGTCAACACCCTTTTAACCGATTAATTTATTGGGAATGGCATAATTATCCAGTAATTGCTCACCGTATGATCGGGTATCGATATCGTCATTGAAATCCAAGAGCGCCGACCACAACGGGGCAAAATCAAGGTATTTTCGCAAGTTTAAATTGTTAAATCGCGTCGTCCAGTTTACAAGCAATTCAATCAAATCATACTCTTCAATCCCATCATGATTAAACCGGTTGTACCACGATTTAAACTCACTGGGGGTAATAAAGGCTAACTCAATTTCAGCTTGAGCTAATCGATTTTGATACTGTTGCTGCGCTTTTATTTGGGCTTTTTGTCGGGCACGGCTCACAACTTGGACTTGAGACTGAATTTTACGCCCCTGCCGTTCACGGTCGCGGTAATCCAGCTCAGGAAAAAAATCTCGCACATGATGATCACATAACGGCAACGGACAAATATAACCACGAGACTGAATAAACGTATCAAGGGCGGCAAGATAGCGATTTTTTGACGGCATTTCACGTTTATCATCGAAAGATAACACCAATGTATAGTGCAAATCTTTTGCGGTTATTGACCCTTTATTCCCCGTAAAAATGCGAATTAACGCGCTCGCATAGGGAAATCGTTTTTGGTATTGCCCTTTTTGCATTTTATCTTCGACAAAAAGGATGGCTTTTGCAGCGGCATATTGACGGTCATTAAAAGGCACAAGGGCTAAATGGTTTGGAATAGTTGTCATGATTATTCACACTGCCCTTTCGGGCAGTGTCTCCATGTTGATTATTGCGCGTTATCGGTGTGGTGAGAGTCAGCGTTTGCATCGAGAAAACAGCTCGGCAACCAATGCGACTCTTTAAGGGTATTTTCAGCTAACTCAGCGGCATCCCCTTTTTTCATTTTGACGGCTTCAAGGGCTTTATCTGATGCGCCAGCCTCGGCTAAACAATCGCTGATTTGGTCTTTACTTATACGCCCAAAGAAGTTGGCTTTGGTTGGCTGCCACCACTGGCGAAAATCAAAAGCAATCACCTGTTCAATTGGACGCAAGGCTTTAGCTAACGTGTTATCGTGCGGAGCATGATGGTTCACTTCACTTAGGGTTTGCGCGGAACAAAATGCCAGTAATGCGACTAAATCCGCTTGCTCCCATGACAACAACCATGAAAAATCGGATTGCCACCCTTCGGGGAAACGGGCTGACCATGACTCAAATTGCGTATTGATTAATTGCAATGCTTCGCTGTCTTGGGCGGTCGGGGCATTTTTGAGTAACTCCTCCTGAGTACATGAAAACTTAATGTTAAACGCGGTTTTGGCATACCCTGAACCAAACACCTGAATGCACGCATCATGAACCAAAATCGCCAGTGCCACGTTCGGGTGCTGTGTTAATGCCGCTTGAACCGCTAAGGTGCGCTCTGAGGACAAACTTTTGCACAACGCTGCGCTGTAGGTAGAAACCGTCTCAACTAGAGTCGTTGATTGCTCACTCACACTTTCAGTTTCGCTTTCCACTTCACTGCACTGTGACTCTTGCTGTGCTAAGTCAATGACGCCACGGATGACACAGGGTTCTCCATCACGGTCAAGGTAGACCACTACGCCTTTTGTTGCTTTTCCATCGGCTGTCCACGCCTGATTTTTGGTACGATCTTTAATGTCTTCGATTTGCTTTTCGCAGTCTGCCACGGCTTGGCAAAGGTCAGCTTGTTCATTTTCATCATTCGTTTCCCATGATTGCTGACGTAAATCTGTTTCACGAGCACGCAATTCAGCCAGTAAATCCGCAAATTCAGGGGAAATGACCGCCTCGGGTGCATGACTAATAGACAAGGTTTCCCCGTCATTACCGTAAAAACTCGGACGCTCTAAACGTGCAATACCGAACTGCCAACCCTCAATATCCGCTAACAGTTCCGCACAGACAGTGAGTTTATCGAGTGCTAATTTTTCTAATAATGGGGCATTTTCAATAAATCCGGCTTCGGTAAAGAGGTCAATTTCAAGGGTTCCCCCTGCTTGCTCGTAGGCATCCAACCCAACAAACTTCACCAATCGATTATTTTCGACAGGGGTTTTGGTTTCTTCGACCGCTTCTCGTAAGTAACGTGGCTCTTTTTTCCAACCTATTGCATTGTTCCACACCATGACTTGGCGGTCATGGTCAGGGGTTCCGGCTAACGCTTGCAGCTGGTCTAGGGTGATATTGTCCGCATCCAATTCGGCTAATAGCTCGGGCGCCATGTTTGCTAAACGCAGACATTTTTTCACGTGGTGAGTGCTAAACCCTAATAAGTCACCGATTTCAGACGCATTTTTTCCTGTTTTTTGTAGCTCGATAAACGCATGAAGTTGGTCGGCTGGATGCATGGCTTCACGTTGGCTGTTCTCCGTCAGGGAAATAATCAGCGCATCGGACTCTGAAACCACTTTGACAGGCACAGGGAAACTCGACGCTAAATGCCCTTTTGTCACCAATTGTTGTAACGCCAGTAAACGACGTTGACCCGCTGCAACCCCGTAGACGTCATTGTCCATCGGGTAAACCACCAAGTTTTGTAACACCCCGACCGCTTGAATACTGTCTGCCAGTTCTGACAAGGCTTTTTCATCGACTGGGCGTTTACGGACATTGAGTTCACTCTGTACCAATACCGATAACGGCAATACATGCGCTTCCATGCTGTCCAACGCCTGATAAATTGCGTCGGCTTGTGCGGATTTTGTGCCTTTTTTCGCTTTACGTTGTTTCGGGTTAATGATAGTTTCTAATGTAGACATAATTGATACCTCTATTGTTTTTAATGTGTCTTTGCTAAGGGAGGCTCATGAACTCCCTTAGTACCTAAGAAGCCTGAATCAGTTCAGGACGCAGATAGAACATGTTGTTTAAATTGTCACTAAAGCCAATCGGATAGCCGTCTTTCATAAAAATACTGTTGGAATCGAACGCATCACTGTGCAGCGTGATTTCTTCGTCGTATAACTCCGGTGAAATACCCCCCTCGAATAACTCCAATAACCGTGTTAATGGCGCAATGTAATGCAATAAATCCGCTTTCTGCTCATGCGTCAGTGGGGTTTTAACCCTTCTTTCGTTAGATTCTGGAGCTGCAAGGTTTTGATGTGATGACATTTTTTAATCCTCCTTTGTATTAATGATTTCTTTCGTCGAGTTCCTCCGCTGCAAAGGCCGTACATAGCCGAGACGAGGAAGGAAGCAAGGGCGGAGACAAAATTGTTGGAAAGCGCAGCGACAAGAATTTTGGTGGAGTGCACTTTACGCTTGCTGTATGACGAGATGAGGCTATGTTTTAGGCCAAGCGGAGGGGCTCGATGAAAGATTAATCACACAGGTGATGAAAATGGCAGCACCCGACTTGCAGCGAGAGAAGCGAACGGCAAGTCGCCATTAACGCTTAGCGCAGCTAAGCAGTGAACCAGGGGCGGTCCCGCAGGGAGCTGCACCCCTGCCCTTTGCGCCACGTTGAAAACGGTAAAAGGCGCAGCGGTTGACCTTTCAAGCCGGTTGTCCCCATTTTCCACATTTGGCGAGCCAGTGAGCGCGCCCCAAACAGGCGCGAGAACGAGAGTGTACGGGGAACCTGCGCCAACTGTGTGTAAATGGGGTCAATCCGGCGTTCGGCTTAATACTGGCTCAACGCCAAAATAAAGCCGTTGCCCCAAAACTCAAAATGGGCGTATCCACAAAATCAGTGGATAACTTGAAATAGCCCTGTTAATAACAAGGATAATGGTTTGATTAATGAATGAATATCAGAGCTGTTTAAAAAAGCATCACTTGATGATTAGCATTTTACGATGGGAATATCCGACAATTGAGTTGTCCAGCGGGGTGATAGAAATTGCTGCTTCATTTTCCATAAAGCGGATTGCGATTGTATTCCCTGGCCTGCAAACCAGATAGCGCCTTTTCCTCGATTAATCCGGTCAATTGTCCGCATTAACTCACCACTTTTACGAAAACTATGGCCACTTTCAAACAAATTCAGTTGCACTTGCCCTGAAGGGGTAAACTCACTGAGCAATATCCCACTTTTACTGTATTTCACATTCGGAAGCCAAAGTCGGTCAAACAAAGCGACAGCCGCCTGAATAATCTCGCGCGTATCTTGGGTAGGATAAACCAAGGCTTGGGTTTCTTGTCGATAATAGTACGGGTCATGATGGGAAAAGTGGCTACTCTGTACCCACAATGTGACTAACCGACAATACTGTTTTTCTTCACGTAGTTTTTCTGCTGCACGTTCGGCAAATGCGCACACTGATTGGCGAACTAACTCGTAGTCCATGACTTTATGGCCAAACGAACGAGAGCAAATAATTTGTTGCTTGGCGGGTGCGATTTCTTCCAGCTGAAGACAGGACTCCCCGTTCAACTCTCGTACCGTTCGCTCTAAAACGACGGAATACAGTCTACGCGCCTGGGACGTTGGCAGCCGACTTAAATCCAAGGCAGTTTCTATCCCACTTTGATTTAAGCGTTTTGCCAGTTTACGGCCAATTCCCCAAACATCCCCTACTGGCACGAGTGCCATGAGTTTTTTCTGACGACTGGGCGCACTTAAATCGACAACTCCACCTGTTTTTTTCCATGTTTTGGCGGCGTGATTTGCGAGTTTAGCTAGCGTTTTGGTACTGGAAATCCCCACTCCTACAGGCAAGTGAGCACACCGGAATACATCCTCTTTTAATTTATGGCCAAGCTCATGCCAGGAATACAACGTATCCATGCCTGTCAGGTTACAAAAACATTCGTCAATACTGTAAACCTCAATTTGAGGCACAATTTGAGCGACTACCGCCATAAACCGGTTACTAAAATCGGCATAAAGCGGGTACAGTTGGCTAAGAATTCCCGCTAAAAATAGGCGAGTAAGTGAGCAACCATTCTGCCGCATGGGTTGCTGGCGTCTAACACCAGAAAAATCCCCCTGCCCAACCCGCTGTCTATTTTTTAAGGTGGGCATTCATCTACATGTCTAATTTTTTACCAATTTGATCGCTAAGATGTACTAATTTGATTACCGAGGGAGACTGACGGACTAATTACTTAGGGGCTTAATCGTACAATCTCCACTCGACACCACACAACTCACTTCTGGACATTTCTGAGTTGCATTTTAGCTAATTTAGAAAAACATGAATTAGATAAAGTATGGAAATTTCACTCGCTTTGATGATGGTGCTCACTGATAGGGTATTCAAAACTACTGAACCGCTCAATGGCCAATATTGGTTTGCTTCAACTGTTTAAGCGCCCATCGATCAACTGATACGCACCACTTAAGCAATCATATACATATGCTAACGCAGCAACACGGTTATTTTCATGGGGTTGAATACCTATTTTTGAAGCCCACTTAACTGAAGACCCTTGCTTCATAAGGGATAAAAAATTCTTTCCAATATCAGTACCAGAATCTCCATAAAGACTAGGTGCACTGTAGTTCCACTCATTTCTAATTGCGCTAGGTAAAGCCCACCTGTCATTAGATGAAGATACAATATCCTTTAGCAGTTGACATGCTGTATTGTGTTTATCCGATACTTTTATAGGATTGATTAGGCTACTTACATTTGTCCAAGCGACTTGATGAGGTCTAGCTCCCGTTTTAATGATATCTAGTTTAATTTCATTAAAATTATTACCTTGAGAAGCCATTACAGCAAAGCTACTTGGGCCATCAATGTTAAACATCGATGATGTACCTGCTTGAGCTGCACTTAATAATCGGGTTTGATCTTCTTCTGTCAGGTTGGTTATGAATTTTCCTGCAATCCTTGAAATCTCATTGCACATGAAGTAGCAAGCATAATAAGTTGTAACAACACACCATGCAGCTTGTAGATCACCATTAACCTGTTCAGTTAAGTGTTTAATTTGGTTTTCTACACGAACTTTTCCAAAGTGAAAGTCCGTTAGAATTGCATTTAGATAGTCACTCTTCGGCATGGTAACCTCAAGGCGGCTTGAGTTGATCACTTGAACATCTATATCGACAATAGAGCTAACTAGGGCTTTTTTGAAGCTATTAGCCATCGAATAACTTGATGGCTTATCACTTCTTTGGAATCCCAGTGAAGTAAGCCTGCCTAATACTTCCTTTGATATTTCAGAACTGATCATGATTAAAACAAATCTTGAACCGAGCCAAGTTTGTGGCTATGAATTTCAATTAGCTCTTGCATTTCATCACTCATTTTCTTGATAGCATCACGGTTTGTGCCTGTATGAATAGCAAAGTTGAATGGTTTTAAACCTTCTAAGACTTCCTTTAGTGCGGAGGCAGAGTAGCTTTTTGAATACATCATTGAAAGGCCGCAAACTTGTCCAAAGATGCTAAATACAGCTTCAAAATATGCTGCTGTAGTTAGCTTTTCGCTGCTCCCTAATGTGCTTTCAAGAACACCTTGTACAGCGGAGGTATAGTTTGATAATAGACGTTTTTTATCATCGTAAGCCAAGCTAGATAATGGATGAACTTTCAATATAGGGTCTAAGGCTGCTTGAAATGGAACATGCGAGATTTTACCTCTAGAACTAGAGGTTGCACTGAGTTTTCCGTAAAGGGGAGAATCAGGCTCATTTCCAAGCTCATCGAATAATCGGGCTCTAACAGCATCGAGCGAGTCCTCTTCAGCCAAAAACTTTAACAACTCAAGACGAAGTGTTTTAGGCACGCCTTTCTGGTTAGAGTTTATATCTATAAAGTATTGAACTTCGTTAGTGTGTTCTAAACCTTTAAAAATACACACGGGTAGTTCAATATCTTGCTCTGCCAAATGAGCGCCATATAATCGATGCTGACCATCAATAACGAATAAAGAGTTAGGAATCAGTTCCATCGATAATTCAGAATTACTGAATGATATAACTGAGTTTTCTTGAGCACTCAGAATTACGGCCCCTGGGATTAGATTCCCTGAATCTAAATATTCCGCGATCAGCTTAGCTCGTGGTTCTGACAAATGACGCTGATACCCCTTTTGTGCATCCTCATCTACTCGAGAAACTGTGGCAACTTGCAAAATTTCACTAGCCTTCATTGCCGTAAGGTATAAATCAATATCATCATTACCTATGCTGAATGCCATTTTATTAATTTGAGTCATCAATTTAGTCCTTTTTCTTATTTTTTTTATGATACCAAGAACAACATCTTGTGTCTTAAATTCTGAAAGTTAAGTCACCCGTTTGTGTAGACAAATTACTGGTATTACAAAAAGTAAGTCAAATGGTGCTTTGGTGAAATGTATTTAAACGCTCACAACACACTTAGGGGCAGAGGTGAGTTAGAGCAACCTGTCGGACCTAATTGCATCGTGATTTGAATTTGACAGGTTGAGTCCAGACTAGGATGACCTCGCCACTGTCAGGGTGTGGCCTACTTATAAATGAGGGATATTTCTCCGTACTAATCCACATAAGACAATAGTCAAAGCCGAAGTCATCTGGAAACGACCTATTTTGTTCAATCACATTAACACCTAAATCATCCGTTATTCACACTGCTAAGCCTTCCCCCAGGGGGTTACGCGTTCATACATCTACTTTTTCAAGATATTTCTTAACCAATAGTAAAAATTGTAACCGCCCCTCATCTCGACGTCTAATTTATACAACCTGAAACATTACAACATGTGATGTCTAAAGTATTTCCCAACTGTAAGTGGATAATTTGAAGAAAATACAACTACTTGCTTTTGTTTGATTATCTGTTTGATTTCAAAATAAGGCGCTCCCATGCGGATATAAGGTTTCGCTTCAGCTGAACGCGCAATGACGCACCCATCGTTATTCGAAAGGCAAATAATTGGCTTTCCTTTTAAATCAGGCCTAAAGACAGATTCACAGGCGGTGTACATGGAATTAACATCGATGAGCGCAAACATATCTTTCACCGACAGGTATGCACGGCATAACGAACGACACCGAAAATTTGCACGTCCGTATCGTCATTGATGGGGATAGAGGGAAATTGGCTGTTAGCGGGAATAAGCGCTTTAGTCGGTGTGATTTGCAGGTACTTACAGGTGAATTCACCATTGTATTCGGCGACTACAATTTCCCCATGACTGGCAGTAAGGTGACTTTCAACGACTAATAAGTCACCGTCAAAAATCCCCGCATCCTTCATCGAATCCCCTGAAGCACGAAGAAAATAGGTGCTTTCAGGATAGCGAATAAGTTCAGCATCGAGCGATAAACGACGTTCGACGTAGTCTTGAGCGGGACTGGGAAAACCACAGGCAACTAGACTCTCGAAAATAGGAATTTGCATAGGGCACCAATACTGTATAAATACACAGTATAAGTATACTTTACTCCATTTTAAAAAACAAACATGTGAATTTATAATTCACATCTACTATTTCGCATGCGAAATGGTTTTCTAATTCCTTCTATACAAACGTAATACATCAGATGTTAATTTATAATGCTGCTTACCCCACCGTCCAAAAATGTTCTCCTCAATATAATCTCGGTTATTTTTGTCACCTTGATCTCTATAGTAGTATATTAAAATGATTCCTTTATCTTTTAGATAGTTTGCAACTTGAGTTATATTTGTCCTTACATAACCAGTATTTGATTGGAACAAATCAAGATCAATACCATCGAATCCGTTATCAAAAGCATCAAGTAAATATGCTAGCAAGGATGATGATATTGAACGACGTCCTGAAGATGTAATTATTTTTTCTAGTCCCGAAAAAGTCATTTTCTTTTTTTATGCCTTCTAAAATTTGCATCTTCCTCTATGGCTGCAGTAATCCAGCCTGCTGCAATATCTTTATTTATATGTTTAGGTAGATAACTTAACATCTCAGCTATACTATTTTTCTTATATAACCGTTGTAATAGAGATGCCATTCCGCACCATTCTACATGTGTGCTTGGTTTCCATTCATTAGCAAATAATAATAGAAGAGCGCTTTGTGCAGCCCAAAGTGGCGTGTTTGTCGGTGTTGTTTTTGTCCATTGGATTAATGCAGAACCTGGAATTGATTTAGACCTTTCAGTAAGACCGAGTTCAATAGCTGTTTGACATAATATTTTTGATTTTTCTGTTGCTGTACCAGATATTTGCAATAACCATGTTTTAATAATCTGGCCACGAAACTCTGTGGCCATAGTTGAAAATGGCGTACCTATCATTTGATCTGTACTAACCCTTTTACTATTAATTTATCAACATTGACAGAGTTGATGCTATTTTCAAGCTTTACCCATACAACCCCGTCACTTTCAGGCTTTTTATCCGTGAGAATAATACCTATCTTGTTATCAAACTCCACCTGAACATGCCACACATCATTTGTATTAACTTGAGATTTTGAATGAGAAACTTGTTTTGATTTCGCATGCGAAATTTTTTCTTTATCTCTATTTTTTATTTTACTTAATTCATCTTTTGCTTCATTACGAGAAACACCATTTTTTCTTGCTTTTTCAACAAGTTTTTCAGCAATTTTGGGGTTAATTTCATTTATCTGAGTAAGTGTATATGCTAAGTCTACATCTAAAGTTACTTTATCTTTTAGTAATGTGGTAACACTTTCAGGAGCACTTATTAATTTTAAATGTTTACTCACAAATGATGTAGGTTTACCTACAGTTTTTGCTATTTCTTCTCCAGTCATTCCATGAACTGTTTTAAGCTCATTAAATGCTACTGCTGTTGCTAAAGGTTTAAGGCCGGATTGTTGTAGGTTTTCTATCAACTGACCAATAATTCGAAATTTATCGTTTTTGGGTGGAGAACCGACATAAATATCAATAAAGGTATCTCCTCTTTTTTTTGCTGTTCGCCAACGAGTTTCACCCATCCAAATCCTATAACCAGTCCTATCTTTTGGATAACAACGCGGTGGTGTTAATATCCCTACAGTGTTAAATGTATCAGCCATTCCCTCTATTATGGAGTCATCAAAATCTTCCTCTGGACGAACTTGACTCTCTGCATAAACTTCATCTATTGAAACTCTAATTATTTGCCCTTCCGTTTCTAATTCAGGGCGGGCAATATCAGTCATAATTTGGTGAGCAGCAATATCTCTGATTTCCTCATTAGGTGACTTAGTTTCAATAACTTTGTTAATTGCTTCGGTTGCCGATTTACGATTTTGATCACGTAGTCGACTCAAAAATTGTTTTTTAGCCATTTAATTTATCCTACCTGTTTCACAATTCGTTTTGCTAATTCTTCATATTGAATTGCTGGTTTAGATTTAGGCTCATATTCTTTAAATGTCATACCTAATTCTATAGCTTCTTTTGCTGTTGCTTGAGCAAACGAAATATAAGCTAAGATATAATCTTGGGTATAACCTTTATCTTCAAGTATTTCGACTAGCATATTAAGGTTATGAGTATCCACAGCCCCCAAATAACCATCAAAAAGTGGTTTTGAATAGTTCGCAACTGTAGCTTGAGTCACATAGGTTCCCAAAAATTGTAACGATGGATTATAGTTTTTCTTTATTTTTTGCATGTAAGTTAATTGTTTAGCTACAGCATTCCTTGATTGTTTTTCTAGTAAGGTTGGAATTAATAAATAATCAGCAGCCATATGACTTGCTACCATTACATTAGAATATGAAGGGGCTGAGTCTATAAAAATAAAATCATATTTTTCCTTCAATTCTAATATACGATCTCGGAAATCAAACATACAATCAGAGTGTCTATAGTTAACCTCATTAAGTTCACTCGTTGTGCCTATGAAGTCACGTCCATCATCTAGAGTTATCGGTTTAATGTCAGTATTAGAAAAAAACAATTGATAGGTATTAGCCTCACCAGGGGTGAACTCATGCTTTAATGGTTCTTTTTCAATTTCCAATGGAAGTTCATTCGGAAAGGTACGTTCTGTTAACCCTGTAGTCCAATCCGCATCAATTTCTAGAACTGAATACCCCATTTTTTGCAAGTTGAAAGATATTTCATTAGTAGATTGAGACTTAACTACACCACCTTTCTGGCTGCACACTACTATTAGCTTGCCAAGTTTTTTTCCTGTTTTGAGTTCCATATTAGAATCCTTAGTATTTCGCATGCGAAATGTTGAGAAAGGTGTGGTGTGACAAGAATATACTTATATTAATATCAATTTTCATATCCACTCCTATGAGTCAGGCGTTTCGCCTAAAAAGACACAACTTCATGTATCTTTGAAAGCTATGAATCTAAATTCATATCTTGAGGGGATTATATCATAAATTCATTGCATATCAATATTGATATGCAATGAATTTCGCAAGCGAAATTTTCTAAAAAATTATCTTATGCTTACATTAAGAACCTTCAACATACCATTTAAGTATAACTAAATGATAAGTATATCCTAGTTTACAATTTACATATCATTTGAATTACATTTACCCCTTTAACGATACATTATTATTTAAGTCATAATGGAAGAATCTTGAATGGGAGAATGAATAAAGTTTGACGTCATTTGATATTATTAAACAAACTTATCTCGCAGAAAAAAATCAATTCTGACAGTTGGCTTTGAGCGAACTGTGGAAATTTGCAGATTGTTTTACATCTGATGAAGGCATTACTTAAAGGGGGGAGTCAACTGGGAGCAGGTCAGATTAATATCTTTTTACAATTCGACTATGGGAAAAACGATGAGGCTTTACATAATAGGAAACGGATTTGACATTCGACATGGCTTACCAACAGGATACAAGCACTTTAAGTCGTATGTGGCAAAAAATGACCAAGAACTATATGATTCGATAGAAGAATACATACCAGCTGGAGACGAGTGGAACGAGTTAGAAAGTGCTTTAGGTGAAATTGATTATGAGCTTATCCTTCAAAACAGTGAGATGTTTTTGGCTTCGTACAATACCGATGATTGGAGCGATGCCTACCATCACGATTACCAATATGAAGTAGATAAAATCACACGGATGCTGTCAGCTCGCTTGAAGAAGCAATTCGCTGATTGGGTTAAAGGGATTAACATAGCCGATGCTTACAATTCTGAGCAATACATCCCCCCCATACCAAGAGAAAGTCTCTATTTTTCATTTAATTATACAAATACCTTGCAGCAAATCTATGCCGTTCCAGACGAGCAAATTATACATATTCACGGCAATTGTAGTTACGATGACGATCTCATACTAGGTCACAGTTTTAGGGAGGAAAAGTCACTAAATCCATATATAGGACCGGATCAAGATACAAGAATAGCAGAGGCGTACGACAGCATAGACGAATACTTCGGAAATACATTCAAGCCCAGCGAAGACATAATTGAAGACATAATTAAAGAAGAGAGTGTTTTTTTCTCGTCGCTTAAAAATGTGGATGAGGTCATTGTCTTAGGCCATTCGCTTGCCGAAGTTGACGGTAAATACTTCGCTGAAATAAATAAATGCATCCAAGAAAACGCTCGATGGATAGTTGCTTTATATAGAGGTGAGGAAAAGTCAGGCAGCTTAGAAGATTATGATGTCAGAGACTCAAATATTTCTTACGTGCAGTATGAAGACATCTGAGTGAAACACATATCATTCTACCCAAAACTGGCTATTGAGTCCGCTATGAGCGAGAAGCGGAAGCTCATCTTATAAATGCTGATCAGAGAACTAGACCGAAGTAAGGGTTGGATGAACGTTCATGCTTACTATGAGATCGTAACGCATCGTAGTTCAATACTCTTAGTGAGTAGATAGTTATTATTGTTCAGATAAGTATGGGAATCTCTAGGGAAGTGTGATGGAAATCATGGTAAGGCATTGATTTTTATAGTAAGAGGTGGTCCCACTTGTTTGAACAACTAAAAGCGTATTTATAAGTGATATTCCGCTCTAGTTAAGCCACCTTGTTTTGTTGGGGTAGCTGATCATAGTAAAACTCATTTGGTGTCATTTTGTCTAGACTCGAATGAGGTCGTTTCAAATTATAAAACTCAAAATATGCACTTAATTGCTTTTTCGCATCTGTGACACTGCTATAAGCTTTGAGATACACCTCTTCATATTTAACGCTCCGCCATAATCGTTCAACCATCACATTATCTACCCATCGACCTTTACCATCCATACTGATTTGAATGCCATTTGATTTCAATACATCAATAAATGCATCACTGGTAAACTGGCTGCCTTGGTCTGTATTAAATATTTCAGGTCGACCATATTTTTCAATCGCTTCATTTAAAGCCGAAATACAAAAATCCACCTCCATACTAATCGATACTCTATGCGCAAGTACCTTGCGGCTATGCCAATCAATCACAGCACATAAATAAACAAAGCCTTTTGCCATAGGGATATACGTTATATCCGTAGACCACACTTGATTACTGCGCTGAATAGCCAATCCTTTGAGCAGATATGGATATTTACGGTGAGCTTGATTAGCCTGGCTTAAATTTGGTTTGCAATATAACGCCTGAATACCCATTTTCTTCATTAAAGTACGTGTATGACGTCGTCCTATATGATGTCCTTGACGATTCAACAAATCACGCATCATACGACTGCCTGCAAAAGGATATTGCATATGTAATTCATCAATACATCGCATCAGCTTCAGATCTGATGCACTCACAGGTTTTGGGCGATAGTAATAACAACCACGGGAGACTTTCAGCAGCTTAGCTTGCTTAGATACTGAAATCTGAAGTGAGTCGTCGATTAACTTTTGTGGTTGAAGCGGCCCAGTTTCTTCAACACACCTTCTAAAAAATCAATTTCTAATGCCTGCTCACCGATTTTTGCATGTAGTTTTTTTAGATCGATGGGTGGTTCTGTTGGAGCTTTTGATTGATCGAAAGCTTGCGAGGAAGCTGAGATCAATTGATTTTTCCAGTCAATAATTTGGTTTTGATGAACATCAAACTCAGCACTCAATTCAGCAAGTGTTTTTTCTGCTTTAATCGCAGCAAGTGCTACCTTAGCTTTAAAATCATTTGAATGATTTCTTCTTGGTCTACGTGCCATAAAATACTCCATATATTGATGTTTATAACATCATTTGAGGAGCAGAATATCACTTATAGGAGTTGTTCAAATTTACGGATCCATCTCTTTTTATCATCCAATTTTTGCAGTTCATTATACTTGGGGTGATAGGCTCTTAATTGATCGGGGTCAATAATTACACTCCCGCCTTTATCTTTGAACTGATCTATAGAATCTCTTGCCAACTTGCCTTTACCCGATGCAGGCTGACCGCCAGTAATGACGACTTTAGGGCTGACTATAGACAGTGAGTTATTCAGAAAATCAGCTTTAATTTTCTCAAATACAAGGCTATGTTCTTCGTCACTTAGTTTGTATTGGTTGTCCATTGATCACCCTTTCATTGTGCCTTAAAGAATGTTCCAACAAACTTATAAACTGTAGGTAGTAATATCAGTCCACAAAATCCAATAATGCCTACAGTGTTATCTGATAAGTTCTCTGAAACAAACACTACGCCCAAGCAACCATAAATCACGACTAGACTTATAATTAGCTTCAGCAAAAAATTTTCATTCCTGATTACTCTGCTCGCTTTTATAGGCTTCACTATGTTTCTTGATTGATTGTATCAACTGTTCTCTATCTTGCTCGTACAAGCCCTGAAGCTCCATTGAAAGAGCCTGTCTATCATCTTCAGGCAAATGTCCTGAAGTACGCAATCCTATACGGTTTGATATGCCAGTCTGTGCAATCCTTAATAATTCAGATTCGCTTAGATCATTAAAATTAATCATCGTTATTTTTCCTTATACCTGAAGATATATAACAATAGGGTATACCCTATTGTTATATAATAATACACCCTAAAAACCCTATAACAATAGGGTTGTTTTGTTAATCTAATGTGATATAACATTGAGGTTATCTAATTTTGTTATACTGGTTATGGAAAAAGAAAATTTAGATATTGAAGATCAAATTAAAAACACACCCTTTCAAAGAGTGGGGTATATCCGTGTATCCACTAAAGACCAAAACCCTGAAAGACAGCTCCATGATCTACCCTTTGAGCTAGATAAAACTTTTATTGATCATTTTAGCGGAAAGACTGCCAAACGCCCTGCACTTCAGGAAATGTTCGATTATGTCCGTAGTGGGGACATTGTGTACGCTCATGATGTTTTTAGATTGGCACGTAGCTTGATTGACCTTGTAACCATTGTTCAAAAGCTAAATAAAAAAGGAGTGTCTGTTCATATTGTCAAAAATAACCTGAACTTTACCCCCAATTCAGATGACAAGTTCGATAAGTTTCAACTCCATGTATTAGGCGCTGTAGCTGAACTTGAAAGGGGTATTATTAGTGAGAATCAAGCAGAGGGAATTAAATTAGCTAAAAAAAAGAAAGGTAAATACAAGGGAAGATCGCCTGCGATTACAGAAGAAAAACTAAAAGAGTTAATTCATACCCTTAAAAATAAGGACGATTCATACCCTTTCACTCAAATAGCTAAAGATTATGGTGTTAGTTATATGACTTTAATTCGATATAGGAAAAAGTATGCAAAACAAATTAACGCCCAGTCTGATTGACCTTTTTGACAATTTTCTCGCACTCATAACAAAAAATAAAGGAAAATTTTAAGATCAATTGGATTTAAGATATACAACAATTATGTTTAAACCTATATAAGAAAACACATTAAGCTTCTTTTATAAGGCATTTTTAAAATGATAATTCAACATAAAAGTCCCTCATCCTCGCCTTCTTTCAAAGTGAGAAGGCGATTTCAATAGCAATATGAATCACTCATTATAAACATTCATTCAGTTTAGAAATAATCTAGAGATATTATGATTAACAGCAGAATTATCGATAAAATCAAATAAGTATTGATATTATTAAAGCTCTTAAGATAATTTAACATTCGTCATTTCCCATAAGAATTTAATAAAATACTATATGGCTGACAGATAGATAAAAGACTAGGAAAAGAAAAGCAGACAAAAAAATACCATCGATAATAAAATCGGTTAAAAATGTTGCACGATGAAATTTAAATAAACTTGTAAAGCTAATAAATTAGGACTTACGCATTGACGGATTCAAAAAAGTATTAAAATACTTTATAAAGTATCTGTGATCAGACGAATTAAACATGCTTCTACAGCAACTTGTACATTACCCATTTATATGGGCTTTCTCATGACAGAACCGAACTCTATTAGCTGCACACAACTTGCCGAGACTTATAACATCTCGCATGATAGTGTAAATCGCTTTCTAGAACGTGAAGACTACACACCTCACGACCTATATCAAGAAGCAATTCAACATATTGATAATAATAAACTTATAGTCAGTATTGATGATACTGTTTTAGATAAACCATATAGTCAGCATATGGACTTAGTTAGCTATTTTTGGTCAGGCAAACACCACCGATCCGTCAAGGGTATTAATCTCATTACCTTGTATGCGACAGATCAAAATGGTCAAAATATTCCAATTAATTTCCGAATTTATGACAAATCTGAAGGTAAAGCCAAGAATGATTACTTTATGGATATGTTAAGTGAAGTACTCAGTTGGGGTGCAAAGATTCAATTTATTACAGGTGATAGTTGGTATTCATCGACTGGAAATCTAAAAACCATAAGAAAACATGGTATTCGATTTATGTTTGGTATCGACTGTAACCGTAAGGTTTCCCCAGAAAAAGGACAATGGTTTCAACTGCGTTTATTGCCAAATTTCCATCAGGGTCAAGTGGTCTGGCTCAAAGATTTTGGCTTTGTACAATTATTTAAGACTCAGTTAAAAGAACAGCAGAGGTTTTATATTGTGCATCAAGATGAAGATGATTTATTGTCCTTTGAGGGTTTTCATGAATTACATTCAAGTCATTGGAAAATAGAGCAATATCACCGGGTGATTAAACAGGTTTGTCATATTGAAAAGTTTCAAGTAAGACGATCTAAACTGATTTTGAATCATATTTTTTCAGCCTTGATGGCCTACGTCGAGATACAAAAGAACCAGTTTGAGCGGATCTTTGAAAATGTATATCGTTGGCAGAAGAAATTATTTAGACCAGTTATCAAAAACTTCATTGATGACTTTATTCTCGATAAAAATCATCTGCTACCACAGAGAATCTATAAATAATAGTGCGTAAGTCCTATAAATTAACAATTTTATATTCATAAAAACTTAAATCACAAGTTAAGCTAATAAACAGTTTTAGATATTTTAAATAAGTTCATTTTAAAAACCAAAATTTAGATTTATTGGTGATATAAAACGGCGAATTCAAACATGAGATATATGTTTCAATAAAAGTTTTTAAGAACTTTATACACCAAATACCAATGCTTCACTTATGATAAAGTGGATTAAAATTGCAGAAAATGGGTAAATCCATAAAAAATGTCAACATCTTCAAATATACAATTGTATTTCAATTTCCGTTGTTTATAGTTGGAACATTTTTTTAAATCTCTACACTCAAGGTTAGATTTATGTCTACTGCTCATAAAAAAGCATCCTTATTGCAAAAAGTCAGTAAAGGACTCACAGTTGGTTCAGTCATTACAGGAAGCACGTTTTTACATGGTCCCCCTGTTTTGGCACTCGGTTTTACCAAGCTGTTTAAAAAATCAAAAAAAGTAGACGAAACCAATATTCAATTGGCCAATAGCTGGATTGGTGTAAACAACCACCTGATTGAAAAGGTGCTGCCAAACCTAAAGTGGGATATGGGTATAGGAAGTTCAACCGCCCTTTTTGGCGAGTCTGGCGGGTAGGAAGCGGCCGCGCAAGCGCCGCTTTGGGCACAGATCGGGCACAGATCGGGGGTTCATGCGTGGGTTTTCGACATCGCGGGGCCACGCAGCGGCTCAGTGCGTAGCCATTTCTCACCGAATCCCGGCACAGGGCCGAGCGCAGCCCTGCGGGGTCGTGGCCGCATCGGATCGGACTCTGGCTTGGCTGCCGGCTGTGTGGCCGGCGCCTCATCACGCGGCGGGCGGCGGGGCGCGCGCTGCGGGCCGGTAGTGCGCTTGCTCCAGCGCGCCGTGTTTCTCGAAGTGGGCGAGGATGGCGCGAATGGCCTTGGGGTCTTCGATGCTGGCGACGATCCGCACCGCGCCGCCGCAGTGGGCGCAGGTGGTGATGTCGATGGAAAAGACCCGCTTGAGCCGTTGCGCCCAGCTCATCGCACGGCGCTTCTGCTCGGGGCTGCGCGGCTCGTCGTGGGCGCTGACGTCCACTGGCGCCGCATCGCCCGCAGGCCGCCTGCCGCGCCCCGAGGGCGTCAGCTGCGCGCGCAGGTTTGCATTCGGGGCGAATACGCCGTGGAAGCGGGTGAGATGCGCGCGTGGCGGCGGGACCAGTGCCGCCAGCTTGGCGATGAAGTCCACCGCATCCCATTCGACATGCGTGGTGCCATTGCGCCACGGCGTCTTGAGCTGGTAACGCACCCTGCCCTGTGGCGAGATCGATAGCCGCTGCTCGCTGATCGCCGGGCGCGTGATGTAGCGGCACAGCTTTTCGAGCTTGTGGCTTTCGTGTGCTTCCGCGGCCACGCCGGCATGCAGCGAGAAGCCGCCGACCTTGCCGGCGTCGCCCTCCAGCGGACCGGCGTCGCCAGGCAGCGTTTGCAGCGTGACGACCTTGCGGCCAGCGTCGCGACCGGTGGCGATGCGGTAGGTCATCGAACTCATCCGCAGCCCATCCATGCCGTCGTCGCTACCCGCGCTGTCGGACAGGAACACGGATTCGTCTTCGCCTTCGAGCCAGCCGCGGCGCGACAGGTGCCGGCACACGCGATGCGCGATGGTGTTGGCCAGTTCCGTCAGTTGCGCCGATGTGGGCGCACGGGTGCGGTGCAGGCGCGGCTTGCGCTGCGGACGCTCGGTGGTGTCCTCGTACACGCCGTCGAGCCACAGCATGTGGAAGTGGATGTTGAGATTCAGCGCGCTGCCGAAGCGCTGGATCAGGGTCACCACGCCGCATTGCGCCGTATCCCGCGGCACGCCGGCCTGATCGGCAAGCCAACCGGCGATCACACGATGCACGATGCCCAGCACCGGGCCGATCGCCTCAGGCTTGCTGGCGAACAGGAAGCGCAACGGGTACGGGAAACTCAGCACCCATTGCCGCACCGGCCGCGGGCCGAACACCTCGTCCACCAGATGCCGCGCCGACTCGGCCATGCGCCGTGCGCCGCAGCTCGGGCACAGCCCGCGCTTCTTGCAGGAATACGCCACCAGCCTCTCGGCACGACAGTGCTCGCAGACCACGCGCAGGAAGCCGTGCTCGAGCACGCCGCAGCGCAGGTAGGTCTCGAACTCCTCGCGCACATACTCGGGCAGCGGGCGGTCTTCGGCCTCAAGACGCGCGATGAAGTCCGGGTAGTGCGCCTGCACTAGCGCGTACAGCAGCGTGCGCTCGGGCAGGTGGCGCGCGTAACGCGCAGCGGCGTGGGCGGCCGGCAGTGGCGCGCACACCTCGGCCTGCCGCCGGGGTGCGGTCAGGCGCGGCACGCAGCGCTCCGTTGCAGGGACGGCTGCTCAGGGTTGCGCCCGCGAGCACGCGTTCATATCGGCGTTTTCTGATCTTCGCGTCAGACATTGCCGCGGGGCGGGTAGGAAGTCTCCCGCCTCGGACGCCAGAACGCACAAAGCCCGGCACGAGGCCGGGCTTTGTGGTCTTGCTTGATGGATCGCGGGGCTTAGAAATCCATGCCGCCCATGCCGCCGCCGGCCGGCATCGCCGGCTCGTCCTTCTTCGGGGCCTCGGCCACCATCGCTTCGGTGGTGATCATCAGGCCCGCGATCGACGCGGCGTTCTGCAGCGCGGTGCGGGTGACCTTGGTCGGGTCCAGGATGCCGAACTCGATCATGTCGCCGAACTCGCCGTTGGCGGCGTTGTAGCCGAACGCACCCGAACCTTCGACCACGCGGTTGAGGATGACCGACGGCTCATCGCCGGCATTGGTCACGATCTCGCGCAGCGGGGCTTCCATCGCGCGCAGGGCGATCTGGATGCCGTGGTTCTGGTCTTCGTTCACGCCCTTGATGCCGGCGATCGCCGCCTTGGCACGGATCAGGGCGACGCCGCCGCCCGGGACGATGCCTTCCTCGACGGCCGCACGGGTCGCGTGCAGGGCGTCTTCGACGCGCGCCTTCTTTTCCTTCATCTCGACTTCGGTGGCGGCACCGACCTTGATCACCGCAACGCCGCCGGCCAGCTTGGCCACGCGCTCCTGCAGCTTCTCGCGGTCGTAGTCGGAGGAGGTCTCCTCGATCTGCGCCTTGATCTGCTTGATGCGCGCCTCGATGCCCGCGCCTTCGCCGGCGCCATCGATGATGGTGGTGTTTTCCTTCGACACCTGGATCTTCTTGGCGCGGCCGAGGTCCTTGATGGTGGCCTTCTCCAGCGACAGGCCGACTTCCTCGGAAATCACCACGCCGCCGGTCAGGATCGCCATGTCTTCCAGCATCGCCTTGCGACGGTCGCCGAAGCCCGGGGCCTTCACCGCGCAGACCTTGACGATGCCGCGGATGGTGTTGACCACCAGGGTCGCCAGCGCTTCGCCTTCGACTTCCTCCGCCACGATCAGCAGCGGCTTGCCGGCCTTGGCCACGCCCTCGAGGACGGGCAGCAGGTCGCGCACGTTGGAGATCTTCTTGTCGTACAGCAGGATGAAGGGATCATCCAGGTCGGCCGACATCGACTGCTGGTTGTTGACGAAGTACGGGCTCAGGTAGCCGCGGTCGAACTGCATGCCCTCGACCACGTCGAGTTCGTTGTCCAGGCCGCTGCCTTCCTCGACCGTGATCACGCCTTCCTTGCCGACCTTGTCCATCGCCTGCGCGATCAGGTCGCCGATGTTGGCATCCGAGTTCGCGGAGATCGCGCCGACCTGGGCGATTTCCTTGCTGGTCGACGACGGCTTGGACAGCGACTTCAGTTCGCCGACCGCGGCCTTCACCGCCTGGTCGATGCCGCGCTTCAGGTCCATCGGGTTCATGCCGGCGGCGACCGCCTTCATGCCCTCGCGGATGAACGCCTGCGCCAGCACGGTGGCGGTGGTGGTGCCGTCGCCGGCGTTGTCGGAGGTCTTGGAAGCGACTTCCTTCACCATCTGCGCGCCCATGTTCTCGAACGCGTCAGCCAGTTCGATTTCCTTGGCGACGGAGACGCCGTCCTTGGTGATGGTCGGCGCGCCGTAGCTCTTCTGCAGCACGACGTTGCGGCCCTTCGGGCCGAGGGTCGCCTTCACGGCGTTGGCGAGCACGTTGACGCCGCGCACCATCTTGGAGCGCGCGTCTTCGCCGAAACGAATGTCCTTGGCAGCCATTGCGAATTACCTCGAAAAATTATTCGGATGAGAAATGTGTGGGAGCGACGCGCGATCAGCCGAGGATCGCGAACAGGTCGTCTTCCTTCACCACCAGCAGCTCGACGCCGTCCAGCTTCACTTCGGTGCCGCTGTACTTGCCGAACAGCACCTTGTCGCCGACCTTGACCTGCGGCGCGCGGACCTGGCCGTTGTCCAGCACCTTGCCGGTGCCGACGGCGACGACTTCGCCCTTGATCGGCTTCTCGGTGGCCGAATCCGGGATCACGATCCCGCCGGCGGACAGCTTCTCTTCTTCCATGCGCTTGATGACCACGCGGTCGTGCAGCGGCTTGATATTGGACATGGCAACCTCGGTAAATGGTTGATTGACGTGGAAAAACCCGGCGATTTTAGCAGTCGCGCGAAGCGAGTGCCAAACCGCGGACAACAGAACCGGGCGAACCCGGCATGCCACCGAGATGGGGCGGGCCCGCCGACTTTCAAGGGCCGCACGCGGATGTCCGCCAGGCCCGCCGGATCGGGGCAGCCGCTACCCTATGCCGGTGAGCGCCCTGATCTGCTTCTGCACCTGTCCCGACGCCGACAGCGCCGAGCGCATCGCCACCGCGCTGGTGGCCGAGCGCCTGGCCGCCTGCGTCAACCTCCTGCCCGGCCTGCGTTCGGTCTATCGCTGGCAACGCAAGGTCGAGGCCGCGGCCGAGGTCCTGCTGCTGGTCAAGACCAGTGCCGAGGCCTACCCCGCCCTGCAGGAACGCCTGCGCCAACTGCATCCCTACGAACTCCCGGAGCTGCTCGCGGTCGAAGCCGCGTCCGGCCTGCCCGAATACCTGCAATGGCTGGCCGCCGAGAGCCGACCGGTAAACTGAGCCAATGACCGCATCCACGATCCGCCTGCGCCGCTGGCTGGCCGGGCTCGCCCTGCTGCTTGCGCTGCCCGCGACCTCGGCCGTCGCCCAGGACTTCGAACTGCCGCCGGTCGACGAGGTCTTCGTCCTGTCCGCGCAGGCCACCGCGCCGGACCGCATCGAGGTGCGCTGGCGGATCGCCGACGGCTATTACCTGTACCGGCACCGCACCTCGGTCAAGGCCGATGCCGCCTTCACCGGCGCGACCATGGCGCTGCCGAAGGGCAAGGCCTACCGCGACGAATTCTTCGGCGACGTCGAAACCTACCGCAAGGAATTGCTCGGCACCCTCACCGGCACGCCCGCGGCCGGCGCGAGCGCGACCACCCTGACCGTGAAGTACCAGGGCTGCGCCGATGCCGGCGTGTGCTACCCGCCGCAGACCCGCACCCTGAAGGTCGCGTTGCCGGGCGAAGCGGGCGCTGGCGGCTTCGGCTGTAAGGCGCGCGGGCTGCATGATTATGTCGTCAAGAACGGCTCTGCCGATCATCCCAACGCCGAGGTGAAATTCGCACTGGGTGATGTGGTCAACACCATGATCGGCTGCACTAATGGTGAAACGATCATGCTGTGCCACGACACCTCGCTGCCGCGCCCCTATTCTCTCGGCTTTCGGGTGCAAGGCACCGAGGGGCTGTGGATGGACGTCAACAAGTCGATCTATCTGGAGGGCAAGAGCCCACAGCCGCACCGCTGGGAGCCTGCCGAGGGCTGGTTTGCGAAATACGATCACCCGCTATGGAAACGCTACGCCGATCTGGCGGCAGGGGCCGGGCATGGCGGGATGGACTGGTTCGTGATCCACGCTTTTGTCGAGGCGCTGAAGGCCAAGGCCCCGATGCCAATCGACATTTACGACGCGCTGGCCTGGAGCGCGATCACGCCTCTGTCGGAACAATCGATTGCTGAGGGCAATCGCACGTTAGATTTTCCCGACTTCACCCGAGGGCAGTGGCGCACCCGCAAGCCGATCTTTGCGCTGAACGACGCCTATTGATCGACGCGATTTAGGCCAAGCGCACCGCAAAGGCGAAATTGGTAATCTTGTCGGTATCCTTGACGCCCGGCGCGCTTTCGACGCCGCTGGAGGTATCGACCAGCGGCGCTCCGGTGCGCGCAATCGCCTCGGCAACATTCGTCGGATTTAGCCCGCCTGCCAGCCCCCACGGCAAGGCACCGCGATATCCGGCCAGCAGCGACCAGTCGAACGCCAACCCCATGCCGCCGGGCAGCGCGCCTTTGGGGGTCTTGGCGTCGAACAAGATCAAGTCCGCCGCCCCGGCATAGGCTGCGGCGCGTGCGACATCGCTGGCGCTGGCGACGGGCAGCGCCTTCCACACCGGCTTGCCAAACCGCGCGCGCAACTGGGCCACGCGTTCGGGCGATTCCGAACCGTGCAGCTGCAGCGCGTTCAGCTTGGCTGCCACCAGTGCGTCGGCGATGACAGCATCATCCGCATCGACGAACAAACCGACCATGGCGATCTGGCCAGCTGCGCGCGATGTCAAAGCGCCCGCGACATTCGACGTAACCGCACGGGGCGACGCTGGATAGAACACCAACCCGGCATAGTCCGCCCGCGCCGCGATGGTCGCATCGAGCGCCTCGGGTGTGCTGATCCCGCAAATCTTGATTTTCGCGGGCATGCGGTCAGTCGGGGTTCTGGATCAGCCGCACCAGCGTGCAGTCGGGATCGATCAGGTAGCCGATCCTCAGGCCGCTCGCCTCCAGTTGCGGAGCTTTGAAGCGCGGCCAGCCGGTGCTTTTTTCCTCGGCTCCCGCCGCGTTCACCAATGCCACCATGGCATCGAGATCATCCAACCGCAGGCAACAGCCGAACGAGCTCGTAGCTGGGTCGAGGTCAGGATAGGGGAAGAATTCGAGCTGCAAACCGCCGCGCTGCAGGATCATCCAGCCGCGATCCTTCCAACTCGTCGCAAAGCCCAGCTTCGCATAAAACGCCTCTGTCACATCGAAATCGCGCGATGGCAGATTGGGGGTGACGTGGTCAGCCATGGCTCAGCGCAGCTTGTCGGCCATGCGGGCCGTATGAGTGATTGCGGCGCGGCTATCGGGGGCGGAATGGCTCATCACGATCATGCTGGCCTTGGGGAACGCCGCACCAAACGCGCGCGCTGACGCGGCGTAGTGCTCAGTGTCGGCATCACCGAGATTGCCGAGCGACTTGGCCTTGCTGTCCTTGATCAGGCAGCCACCAAAAGCGATGTCGGTGCCGTCGATCCCAACGGTGATATTGTCACTGGTGTGGCCGGGGCCGGGGTAAAATACCTTGAGCGGGCCAAAGTTGGGCGCGGTTGCTGGTTCGACCCAGCCATTGGCGGCGAAAGTCAGGCTGTGTTGCGCCGCAACCATCCCCTCTTGCGGGGCAAGCTGGTTCGACAACGCATTGGCATAAGTCGCAATCCCCGCCGCATGCAGCGCGTCCATACCGCCCATCTTGTCCTGATGCGCGTGAGTCACCACCGCCAGCGCGACCGGCAGGTTGATCTCCTGCTTGATCCAGTTGAGGATCTGGGCGGTCTGGTCATCGGTCCAGGCGGTATCGACCACCAGCACGCGGCCGCCATCCCTGACGATCAAACCGTTGGAAGCGACTGCCCCGAAACCCGGCATGTCGAGATAGGAAGTGTGCTGCCAGACATTCGGTGCGAGCTGGCGGAAAACCAGATCGCCAAACCGTTGGTCGCCAGTTTCCATTTGCTGGCCAATCGTCGGGCGGATTTCACCGGGCATGCACCCGCTCAGCATCAATGCAGCGGCTAATGCGGTGCTCAGCTTCGCGACCGGGTGCATAATATTGGGCAATTCCATCAAGTTTTCCTTTTATTCAGCATTAAAAACCCCGCAAATGCGAGGCCTAGTAAATAGATGATCTTAATTTGGTTCACTGTAGCAAAAATATGGGGCGAATTCAAACATGAGGTGCGACAGTTTCAAAAGCCATATGATAATCAACAAGCTGAGCAAATTTCTCTAATGGTGTAAGCCAATCTAACGCCTTTCTAGGACGAGTATTCAGTGACATGGCAACTTGATTTAAATAATGCTGATCTGCCTGATTTAAATCAATCCCTTTAGGTAAATATTGCCTAATTAAACCATTCATATTTTCGCATGTGCCTTTTTGCCAGGGTGAATGTGGGTCACAGAAATATACATCTATGCCTAAATCTTCTTCGAGTATTTTATGTTCTGACATCTCACGTCCACGGTCATAGGTCAACGTTTTACGCAGTTCTGCAGGTAAATATTTCAGAGCTTCAGTTAAAGCCTTGCGCACTGATTCTGCCTTTGCATCAGGTAATGTTGCCAAGATACAGAGCCGTGTATTTCGTTCAATAAGTGTTGCTATCGAACTTTTATTGTCTTTACCTTTAATTAAATCAGCTTCCCAATGACCCGGTATTTTTCTTTCTTGAACTTCGGCTGGGCGCTCATGAATAGTTTTAATATCCTGTAATATAGAATCTTTTTTAGGTTCACCGTTAGCTTTTCGCTTTTTATTTTCATGACGTAGACAGGATAATAAGTCTTTTTTCAACTCACCCTTTGGTAATGCTCGTATCGTTGAATAAATCGTTGTATGGCTTACATTCATTGTTTGATCCAAATCAGGAAATGTCTTTAAACGCTTTGCTATTTGCTGAGGAGACCATAAACAACGGATCGCTTCAACAATAAATTTCCAGAGGATTGAATCGATTTTGAGTTTTCTGTGACCACGTCTACGTCTAGCGAAGGTGTTATCAGAAGCATATCGAGCTTGATAAACGTCATTGATGCTATTTCTTTTAAGCTCACGATAGATCGTACTAGGATGTCTTTTAATGAGTTCAGCAAATTTTCTGGCTGAAAAGCCTTCTTTTCTTGACTCAAGCATTAATGCAGTACGATCTTCAAAGTTAAGATGATGGTATGACAATTTTATATACTCCATAAACCCTTTAAATTAATTAGGTGGTTTATGTCGCACTTCAAGTTTTACTCTGCCAACTTTAAATCAGTGGCTCCACTAACACTCTTCACTTATTTATTTAAAATTTAGCGACGTTAAAAGACAATTAAGTATTTTTAGATAATGCTTAGAATCAATTCAATTCATCAAGTTTTAAAAAATAATTCCTTTTGTCAGGTCTATCATTTTTTAAATGCTTTAAAAATATTTTAGCAGTTTCCTCCGAGGCATCCTCTCTTAGGCAACGTTCAACAAAGGATATATCTACAAATTCATCAGCTAACCCAGCACGGCCAAGATCTAAAAAGTAAATTTCATTGAATTTATCTATAAAAATATTACTATCCGTGATATCGCCATGAGAAAAAACCAATCTTTCTTCAACACGAGTCTCAGTTAACTCATTCCATAGACTTAGGTAAGTTCTATGGTCTCCCCATAATTCAGCGTCAAAATCATCTTGATCTATATCGTCAAGGAGTTGGTTATCAATAAAAAATTTTGACTCTTTTAACCGATGATCAATGTTTGAAATAAATGGACAATCAATAATAGCAACTGAATTTAACAGATTGAGTGCCTCCTTATAGATAGCAAGCAATTCTTGGTCTGTTAAAAAAAGCGCTGAAATTGGTTTTGCATTGATCGCTTTAGTGATCATTAATTCAAACTGCTCATCCTGAAAAGTCATGATGAGTTCAGGCACCTTTAATTTCTCAGAGAGCCAACTCAACATTTTCGCTTCGCGAGAGACACTGTATGTGGTCTCTGTATATAAAGTGCTAGATCGCTTAAGAAAAAAAGTTTCATTATTTCGATTAAAAGAATAAACATCCGATGGCGACTGACCAATTTTATTTGGCTCTAAAACGCTGTTTCCAATAAATTGTTGAATAATATTGGGCAATTCCATCAAGTTTTCCTTTTATTCAGCATTAAAAACCCCGCAAATGCGAGAGAGGTGGTCCCACTTGTTTGAACAACTAAAAGCGTATTTATAAGTGATATTCCGCTCTAGTTAAGCCACCTTGTTTTGTTGGGGTAGCTGATCATAGTAAAACTCATTTGGTGTCATTTTGTCTAGACTCGAATGAGGTCGTTTCAAATTATAAAACTCAAAATATGCACTTAATTGCTTTTTCGCATCTGTGACACTGCTATAAGCTTTGAGATACACCTCTTCATATTTAACGCTCCGCCATAATCGTTCAACCATCACATTATCTACCCATCGACCTTTACCATCCATACTGATTTGAATGCCATTTGATTTCAATACATCAATAAATGCATCACTGGTAAACTGGCTGCCTTGGTCTGTATTAAATATTTCAGGTCGACCATATTTTTCAATCGCTTCATTTAAAGCCGAAATACAAAAATCCACCTCCATACTAATCGATACTCTATGCGCAAGTACCTTGCGGCTATGCCAATCAATCACAGCACATAAATAAACAAAGCCTTTTGCCATAGGGATATACGTTATATCCGTAGACCACACTTGATTACTGCGCTGAATAGCCAATCCTTTGAGCAGATATGGATATTTACGGTGAGCTTGATTAGCCTGGCTTAAATTTGGTTTGCAATATAACGCCTGAATACCCATTTTCTTCATTAAAGTACGTGTATGACGTCGTCCTATATGATGTCCTTGACGATTCAACAAATCACGCATCATACGACTGCCTGCAAAAGGATATTGCATATGTAATTCATCAATACATCGCATCAGCTTCAGATCTGATGCACTCACAGGTTTTGGGCGATAGTAATAACAACCACGGGAGACTTTCAGCAGCTTAGCTTGCTTAGATACTGAAATCTGAAGTGAGTCGTCGATTAACTTTTGTGGTTGAAGCGGCCCAGTTTCTTCAACACACCTTCTAAAAAATCAATTTCTAATGCCTGCTCACCGATTTTTGCATGTAGTTTTTTTAGATCGATGGGTGGTTCTGTTGGAGCTTTTGATTGATCGAAAGCTTGCGAGGAAGCTGAGATCAATTGATTTTTCCAGTCAATAATTTGGTTTTGATGAACATCAAACTCAGCACTCAATTCAGCAAGTGTTTTTTCTGCTTTAATCGCAGCAAGTGCTACCTTAGCTTTAAAATCATTTGAATGATTTCTTCTTGGTCTACGTGCCATAAAATACTCCATATATTGATGTTTATAACATCATTTGAGGAGCAGAATATCACTTATAGGAGTTGT